>JBEBTQ010000324.1:0-4518 GCA_040393685.1 Advenella kashmirensis
GAGAACCCAATCATGATCGACCCTAACTCCCACCCTACCTCGGACATGGAAAATTCGGCAGCGTCAGACGACAACAGCGACAAAGCGATGGGAACAGCCAAACTGGATTTCTCCAAAGACATGAGCTATGGGGACTATCTGCATCTGGACGAACTGCTGCAGGCGCAGCACCCACTGTCACCCGAACACAACGAAATGCTGTTCATCATCCAGCATCAGACCAGTGAACTGTGGATCAAGCTCATGCTGCATGAACTGACCGCCGCCATTGCGAGTATCCGGCAGAATGAACTGAATGCGGCTTTCAAAATGCTGGCACGTGTGGGTCGCATTATGGAACAGCTTGTGCACGCCTGGGATGTACTGGCAACCATGACGCCACCTGAGTATTCGGCCCTGCGTCCCTGGCTTGCTGCCTCCAGCGGCTTCCAGAGTTTTCAGTACAGACAGGTGGAATTTCTGTTGGGTAACAAGAACGGATCCATGCTGAAACCGCATGAGCATCATCCCGAACGCTACCAGCAGGTGCTTAACGCCTATCACCAGCCTTCGCTCTATGACGAGACGCTCAGCCTGCTGGCACGTCGGGGCCTGCCTGTACCAGAGAGTCATCTGGCGCGCGACTGGACGCAACCCTATACCGACAGCGACGAAGTCATGCAGGCGTGGCTATTGGTGTATCGAGAACCGGAAAAATACTGGGACCTGTATCAGCTCGGAGAAAAGCTGACCGATATCGAGGATGCTTTCCGTCTTTGGCGCTTCCGTCATGTGACAACGGTCGAGCGTATTATCGGTTTCAAGCGAGGCACGGGTGGCACCTCTGGCGTCAATTATCTGCGCAAAATGCTGGATGTGGTGCTATTTCCTGAGATATGGCGGCTGCGCACGCATCTTTGACGCATTTCAAGCTTGAACATTGTCATGATCGCGACAGTATTTTGCACATAAATTTTCTACAGTTTTCATTTTCAGGCAGGCTCGCGCTTGCACGCCCGGGAGAGACCATGCGCTGTGATATCAAATTTATTTTTTCTGCAACTCAGGAACTGGATCTGCAGCTGAACATGGAACCAGACCCAACGCAGGTTGCTGCTTCTCAGCAGTGGTTACAACAGAAATGGGAAGAACTGGAGTGCGAACCCTTGCGGGCCAGCGGCAAAGTGTTGCTTCTGGATCGCATATTGGGGGTGACAGACGCACTCGGATATCATTATCTTCAAAGCCGTCCGCAGGAACTGGACACGCTTGCCCGACATTGTCTGCGCGCCCTGGGATCGGCCCAGGCAACTGTAGACCTTCCCGGACTGACGGTGCGTACATAGTGTCCGTTGCGACATGACGATACAGAGCTCATCTGACTATACGGGGCTTTTCTTTTTGCCTGCAGCTGTGCCTGTGTCGTTTTTTCGCCGAAAACGCTATGTATTCAAGGGGTTCTGTGCTAGAATACCGGATTAATTTTTGGATACGTTGCTTTTTACATCCGCGTGTACCAGTGTGCATGCCCGTAAATCATAAAACGGAAGCAGGTATAAAAGGCTGGCGACCCGTCAAACCCACAGGAATAATCATGAAAGATAGTATTCACCCAGAATACCGCGAAGTCGTGTTTCTGGACCAGCAAACTGGTTCAAAAATCATCAGCCGCTCTACGCTGAACTCACGCGAAACCATCGAACTGGATGGCAAAACATACCCGCTTTTCAAATGTGATGTGACTGCAGAGTCCCATCCTTTCTACACCGGTGCACAAACCCGCATCGTGGAAACAGGCCGCGTTGAGAAATTCCGCGCCCGGTTTGCATCTACTGCAGGCACACGCAAAAAATCTGCCTGAGTCAGAAAACGCTCAAAAAGTTATTCCCATTCGGCATAAACGGGACAGACACTCTGTCACGTTTATGCCGAATGCATTTGTGCCGGTAATTTCCGTCCTTGCCGCGCGCCCCAGTACAACAATTTTCCCGTGCGCAGCTTCCCTGTTGCTGCTTCCCTGTTGCTGCTTCCCTGTTGCTGCTTCCCTGAAGGGCTCCGGTTTCGCACCTTTTCTGCAAGCTTTAAAGACCCTGTCAAGGTCCTGATTAGCGGCCATCCATCCTCCTTTTCGCAGCATCAACTTCAGAAGCAGACTGACATCAATTTGCGGTGACCCCGGCCAACGTATCCGGAAAACGGTGCTTTCTGACCGGTTTTTTCAGCTAAAATGCGTGAAATCCCTTAGCTGTAACCCCACACTCATTCATGCAACGCACAACGCCCTCTCGTCTGACCGAAATCGCGACACGTAAACTTTCCCGAACAGCGTTGCTGGTGGTCGGGATTCTTTACATCTTTGCCGGTCTGTTCTATCGTGATCCTTGGAAAACAGACGATCTGACCGGTGTTGCCACTATGCTTTCGGCCATACGCGGGCAGGAAAACGCCTGGCTGCTCCCTCAAATTGGTAATTTTGCGTATGCGCAAGAGGGACCGCTGGTTACCTGGATTGGCGCGCTGTTCATCCGAGCCTTTTCTCCCGTATTCGAACTGTTCCAGACACCGCTGGACGCCCAGATTACGGCGGCACGACTGCCTATTTTCATTTACTTTTTCATCATCATCTGCGCCACCTGGTATGGTACCTACCTGCTGGCCCGACGCAAGGAATGTCAGCCGCTAGCCCTGCCCTTTGGCGGTGAACCCAACCCGCAGGATTACGGACGCATGATCGCCGATGCGGCGGTCCTGTTCATTATTGCCACTATCGGGATCGTGATACGCATGCATGAAACGTCAACGTTTCCGCTGATCATGATGTGCCAGGCGGTTGCGTTCTACGGCATGGTTCGCATGCTCGACCACCCCATACAGGGCAGCAGCCTTGCTGGCATTGGCCTGGCCGGTGCGTTTCTGACACGCGGTGCTATCGGTGGGGTTCCCGTGCTGATAGCCCTGTTCGCTCTCGTGTTCTTTCGCAATGTGGGCCGTGTGCAGAAGCTGTGGCTGTTATGGAGCCTTGCTCTGGCGGCCGCTTGCTGCGCAGTCTGGCTTTCGGCAGCAGGCTCAGCCAGTGAATACTGGTTGCACAGCTATCTGTTCTGGAACAATTCACTGTTCAGTCTGCCCGTCATGTCGGAGTTCCTGTCCACTCTAAGAGATCTGGCCTGGTTTCTGTGGCCGACCTGGCCATTTATGATCATTGCCTTGTGGAACTGGCGCAAGTGGATGGATGCACCACATATCTTCATGCCTGCGCTGCTTCTTGGAGCCTCGCTGTTCACGGTTATCTTCCAGGCAAATGCCTTCGAATCCGAATATGCCATGCTGGCCGTTCCGTGCGCAATCCTGGCAGCCATGTCCCTGCCTACGCTGCGCCGCTCCGTAGTCAATATGCTTGACTGGTTCTCCATCATGATCATGTCCCTTGCCATGATTGCCACCTGGCTGGGCTGGGTCGCACTGAATTTTGGCTGGCCGGCAAAAATCAACCACAACATTACGCGTCTGCTGACGGGATTTGAGCCGCATATTTCTTCGCTCACCCTGATTCTTGCCGTCATTGTCTGCGCAGCCTGGTTCTGGACCGTATCATGGCGTCTGCGTAGTAACCCGGCTGTTCTCTGGCGCGGAATTGTCCTGTCGGCAACGGGGCTCACACTGACCTGGATGCTGCTGGCCCTGCTCTGGCTGCCTTCCATTGATTACAATCGCAGCTATAAGGCCGTATCTGAAGAGCTGGCCACAGTGATCAAGGAAAAAAACATTCCTGCAGACTGCATTCGCCAGCATGGCCTGGGTATGGGGCAGCGCGCGGCTTTTTATGTTTTTGACGGACTGCAATTTGCGTTTGATGGTCATTGTCGATATCTGCTGCTACAAACCACATTTGAAAAAATCGAAGACAAGGCCGAACCTTACCCGGACAATGCCGTTCTGATCTGGCAAGGCAAGCGCCGCCCGGATCGTCACGAGGTCTTCCGACTCATACAATTGCCTACTGGCTGAACCTGATGCCCTCACGAACGCAACAGACGGCCTTGCGCGGGCCCGTCCGCAACATTGCGCGCCTCGCATGGCCAATGCTCATCAGCCAGTGGGCAGGCATGGCTTTTGCCGTCCTGGACAGCACCATGCTCGGCCATACCGACCCGATCTCACTGCAGGCCATGGCGCTGGCCGTGTCGATTTTCATGACGATTCACATCGGGATGATGGGGATCGTACACGCGCTGGTACCCATCTGCGCCCAGCTCTTTGGCGCAGGCCGTAATGAGGAAATCGGTCGCTACATCGGTCAGGGCATTTGGCTATCACTGTTTCTTTCCCTGCTGGGTGGTTCCCTGCTCCTTTTCCCCGACGTCTGGCTCAGTTACTCAGGGGACCTTCCTGAACCGGTGCGTCAGCAGGTAGCCACCTACCTTCGCATTTGTTGTCTGGCTTTGCCCGCGACACTGATGTTCCGCTGCGTGTATGCCCTGACGACGTCCGTGCAAAGACCCCATATTCTGATGTACATCAGTCTGGGATCTGTTCTGA
>JBEBTQ010000325.1:0-4512 GCA_040393685.1 Advenella kashmirensis
CAGATTCTTGCCAAGGCCAAGGAAGAGAAGGCCGATATCGTGGGTCTGTCCGGCCTGATTACGCCCAGCCTGGAAGAAATGGCGTATGTCGCCTCCGAGATGCAGCGTGATCCTTACTTCCGTGAAAACAAAATTCCATTGCTGATTGGCGGCGCCACCACCAGCCGGGTACATACAGCGGTGAAAATTGCGCCGCATTATGATGGCCCGGTCATCTACGTCCCCGATGCGAGCCGCTCGGTGGGTGTGGCTACCAATCTGGTCTCCGAGCAGGTTGACAGCTATCTGGCGCAGGTGCGCGAAGAATACGAACTGGTGCGTGAACGCCACGCCAATCGCAAGGCAACGCCCATCATTCCGCTGGAAGAGGCGCGCAAGGGTGCCCCGGCGATCGACTGGAGCAATTACACGCCACCGAAGCCGAAGTTCCTGGGCCGTCGCGAATTCAAGAACTTCGATCTGGCGCAAATCGTGCCGTTTATCGACTGGACGCCGTTCTTCCAGACCTGGAGCCTGTTCGGTCAGTATCCGAAGATTCTGCAGGACGAAGTGGTGGGCGAGCAGGCACGCAAGCTGTTTGACGATGCGCAGGCGATGCTTAAAAAAGTGGTAGAGCAGCGCTGGCTGAGCGCGGGTGCTGTCATTGCTTTCTATCCGGCCAACAGCGTTAACCATGAAGATATCGAAGTGTATGCCGATGAGTCGCGGGAACAGGTGTTGTTTACCTGGCGTAATTTGCGGCAGCAAAATGCCAAGCGTGAAGGAGTGGCCAACAAATGTCTGGCCGACTACATTGCACCAAAGGAAACCGGCGTGAAAGACTATATCGGTCTGTTTGCCGTCACCGGTGGTATTGGCATAGAGAAGCATGAGCAACGGTTCGAAGCAGAAATGGACGACTATTCGTCGATTCTGCTCAAGGCCCTGGCTGACCGTTTTGCCGAAGGGTTTGCCGAATGCATGCATGCCCGCGTCCGGCGTGATCTGTGGGGCTATGTCAGCGATGAAAATCTGGATAATCAGGCGCTCATCGACGAAAAATATCAGGGCATCCGTCCGGCACCGGGCTATCCCGCCTGTCCCGAGCATCGCGTCAAAGTGGATATGTTCAACGTATTGCAAACCGAAGATATTGGCATGCAGCTGACCGATGGCATGGCCATGTACCCGGCATCCAGTGTGTCAGGTTTTTATCTGAGCCATCCCGACTCCAGCTATTTCAATGTGGGAACCATCGGCCAGGATCAGTTGCAGGATTACATCGCGCGCAGTGGTTTGCCCGAAGAAGAAGTGCGTCGTTCACTGATGAGCGTACTGGGATAACGCGACACTGGGTGCATTAGCTGGCAGGAGTGGTATGGCCGACAAACACGGAGCATTTCGCAAACAGGCACTGGGTGCGTTCATACGCAGCGTACGTGATCGTGTGACGCCGCAACAGGCCGGGATTGCCGGCGGGCAGCGCCGCCGTACGCCCGGCCTGCGTCGCGAAGAAGTAGCTCAGTTGTGTGACATCAGCGTGACCTGGTATACCTGGATTGAGCAGGGACGTGATGTGTCCGTGTCGGCCGCGGTCTGGGCGCGGCTGGCGACGGTATTGCAAATGACAAGGGCAGAGCGCGCCTACTTGTTTGATCTGGCCGATGTGAGTGATCCGGATCATGACAGCGCCGTGGTATCGGCACCCATGGCCTCCCTGCAGGCCTGCGTCGATAGCATTAATGCACCGGCCTACATTCTGGACAGACACTGGGATGTGCTGGCATTTAATGCTGCGCTGGACCAGGTGTTTGCCGGCTGGATGAGTGCACAGGCGCAGCCGAATCTGCTGCGCTTTATTTTTCTGGATGCACAGGCGCCCGGTATTGTAGTGGACTGGGAAACCCGAGCCAATCGGGTTGTCGCAGAATTTCGTGCAGATATCGGCGCCTATCTGGATGATGGCGAAACCTCCGGCCTGATTGATGAGCTTCTCGCCGGCAGTCCGGTATTCAGCCACTGGTGGGCACGCCAGGTGGTGGTGGAACGTGAAGGCGGCTTGCGGGCTTTCAATCACCCGCAATTGGGTATCCGTCAATTTGAACAAATCACTTTTCGTCTGGCCACGCAACCTGACTGCAAGCTGGTCATGTTGCTGCATCAACGGGTTTGCCCTGATATAACATCGCTTCGATGATTACTTGCGCTTTGGCGATTGCTCGGTTATCGTATTGTCACCAGCAAGGTTGTCACTGTCGTTCAGGCTCCCTTATGGGGCATATTGTGATAATTGCGACTGTCATAAGACAGGATTCTCCCGGGCTGTGGTCCGGTCTGAATGTGGCACAGGATAGTAGTGTGGCTGATTTTTCAACCTGGTTATTCAGATTTTTTAGTACAGCAAACAAATCCAATAAGGAGAAGTCAATGATTATTCGTCAAACTCGAATCGCGGCAGTCCTGGTTGCTGGCGCAATGCTGGCCGGATGTGCTACGCAAGGTGGCAACACGGCGGCAGGTACTGGCATTGGCGCTGCAGTGGGTGCCGGTCTGGGTGCTCTGATAGGCGATTCTTCAAAAAGCGCAGGTATTGGCGCTGGTATTGGCGCTGTCGGTGGCGCCATTGTGGGTTATAACTGGGACCGTATCGTGGGTCGCGTCAATGACGCCGGCGGTCAACAGCTGGGCATCTCCACCACCAAAATGCCTGACGGCAGCCTGAAAGTGAACATCCCCGAAGGCGCAACCTTCGATACAGGCAAATATGATCTGAAACCGGCTCTGTTCCCTGTGCTTGATGCCCTGGCTCAATCTATGAATGAAAGCCAGCAACTGCGCCTTAAATCTATCGGTCATACCGACAGCACCGGCAAAGCGTCATTCAATCAGCAGCTTTCTGTGAATCGTGCGCAAAGCGTCGTGAATTATCTGGGTGGCAAGGGCGTGAATGCCAGCCGTATGAGCATCGAAGGCCGTGGTCCTAACGATCCAATCGCCGACAATGCTACTGCTGCAGGCCGTGCGCAGAACCGTCGTGTAGAGCTGTACCTGTACGCGGTTAAATAATAAGTCTGGCTGCCGTTAAGACGGCGTCAAAAAATAACCCGCTGTCCGGTGTCATAACCGGCAGCGGGTTTTGCGTTTCAGATTAACCGCTGGCGCCGCAGTGAGCGGCAACCGTAGCGATTATTTTTCAGAATGCATGCGAAATTGTGGCTGGTTCATAGCCATACCCAGCTTTAAGCTCGTGGTTTTAGCCTGCGTATTGACGGCTGGGTGCTGCTGCGTTTTATTTTTGTTTTGCGTAGCAAATTCCTGGCGAAAGCGTGTAAGTAATTTCATTGTGGTTTCCTTTCATTCGGTTATTGTTTTTGATTTCCCGCACCGGAGACAATCCGGATCAACTATGCATAGCGTAGCCGACATATATTGCAGGATCATGATTGCGCCGTTGATCGTTGTAAGTGTGAGCGTAAAGGCGCATCAAATTGTTAAGGGAATGCCGGTAACAACAGTCGCGGGCCTGACAGTCGGGTATTTTTAACGATGACTGTTTCAGGGCCGGGCTGATGGCCGGCAATATAACAATGACGATTTGGAGGGTTGTCTTGCATTGCGGTGGCGTGAGAAAGACCCGCAAGCTTAGTAAGAATAATAATTTAATAAGGATTCGGTACTTATTTAGTACGAATCTGGCATCAGGGTTACGGGTCGCCGGGTTTTAGTCGTGCAAGTGAGAAATGCAGGTGACAAGTAACAGCCTGATGGCCAAAAAATAATTTGCTTAAATAATGAGCAAAAATACTGCTTTGATACTACTGTTAAAAACTAATGTTCAAATTACCAATACGTCATGGTAGCTGGTTATATTAACAGTGTTTTCCAGGTATGTCAAGCTAAATTATCGATATATCTCATTATTTTATCATGAGCCGGCAGTTGCCCGGATTTCTCCATAGCGCGCTTCGAGTTCCTGGCGCAGCGAACGTCGCATTTTAGCCGCTTCAAAGCGGCACATATCCAGGTCATTATCGGGCGTACGCGGCGGAATCTGTACCGGATTTCCCTCGTCATCGACGGCGACCATGGTAAAGAAGCAGCTATTGGCGTGCCGAATCTGTTTGCTGCGGATATTTTCCGTGACCACTTTGATGCCGATTTCCATGGAGGTGTTACCCGTGTAGTTCACAGAAGCCAGAAATGTGACCAGTTCACCCACGTGGATGGGCTGCCGGAACATAACCTGGTCAACCGACAGGGTAACAACATAGCGGCCGGCGTACCGGCTGGCACAGGCGTAGGCAACCTGGTCAAGCAGTTTCAGAATCGTGCCGCCATGGACGTTGCCTGAAAAATTGGCCATGTCAGGCGTCATCAAAACGGTCATGGTAAGTTGGTGATTGGGCAGATCCATGTCGGCGACATCCGGTAGAGAGTGAGGAAGGCGTCAGTTTACCTATATTGCAGGAACCACGCCATCCAGACATCAGGATTGGGCCGTTTGTGCACGCGATCCGGGCCGGATTTGACCCT
>JBEBTQ010000326.1:0-4491 GCA_040393685.1 Advenella kashmirensis
AGCTGTTCAGGCGGGTGGTGCGTATGACAACTGTGGTTGCGCCCCAGGCCATGGCTGCGCACAGGCCAAGCAAATCGCCCAGCAGCGGATTGGTGCCACCTGCCACTGCCGTGCCGCTGCGACCGGTAAAGGTGACAACAATCCCGGCAAATGCAATGGCAATGCCCAGCCACTGTACTTTGTTCAGGCGTTCGTCGGGCACCTTCCAGTAAAGGCCGAGAGCGGCAAATACCGGTGCGGTATACAGGAAAATAACCATATGCGAGGCGGTGGTGTGGTGCAACCCTTCGGCAACCAGCAGGAATTCCAGGGCAAACAGCAGCCCGGCTGCAATGCCGGGTTTCCAGGTGCCATCAGAGAGCACAATTCGATCGCCGCGTGCGTAAATGAGGATATACACCATGATGGCCGAAATGCCGGAGCGCAGGGCGATCTGGAAAACGGGTGCCACGTCTGGCGCGGCTCCCTTGAGTACGACCTGTTGCAGGCCCCAGATCGCGCAAATCAGCACCATCAGCCCGGAGGCTTTGCGATCGATTGCACTGCGGTGTTCCATTTTTTGTTCCTGTTTGAGATAAGTCTATAGCGAAAAACGATTATCTCATTGACGGATTATCACCATATAGTGTAAATATGACAATCGATATCGGTATTAAGTCAACTTTTGTATGCGGGCGCGCATGCCTGCTTTTCATATTATGACGTCCATGAAAAAATCCGGTTTTTCCCCCGGCACAGCGACACATTTGCGTCGACCGCCATTTGAGACGACATTGCCTGCGCCCATTGTTTTTCGGGCGGTGAGCGTGCAGGCAGACACGGTTTATCCGCGTCACCTGCACCACTGGGGTGAGTTCGTTTATTCGTTCTGCTGCATTATGGAGATAGAGCGGGCCCACCAGCATTATCTTGCGCCACCGCAATATGGTCTCTGGCTGCCGCCGCGTACCGAGCATATTGCCTTCAATCGCCTTGCGGGTATTCACTGTTCCCTTTATGTCGATACAGCGTTGTGCCGATCGCTGCCCGATGTAACCTGTGCCTTGACGGTGAGTCCGTTTATGCGGGCATTGCTTGATGAGCTGGGCAGAAAACCGCCTGCCATTGTTGCTACGCAGCAGGAGCAACGCCTGCTGCAGGTGCTGGTGGATCAGCTGGAACAGGCCGATTGTGCGGGAACCTATCTGCCCACTTCAGATGATCCTCTACTGAAGCCCGTCCTGGTGGCGCTACAGGCCAATCCCGGCGATGCCCGTACCATTGCCGAGTTCGCCGCGATCAGTCAAACAACGGAAAGAACCTTGATGCGTCGCTGTCAGCGGGATTTGGGTATGTCATTTGTTGAATGGCGCCAGCGACTTAAGGTGCTGGCATCGCTGGCGCGGCTGGACCGGGGAGAAACCGTGGAAGCGATCGGCCTGGATCTGGGCTACAGCAGCGCGTCGGCGTTTATCAGCATGTTCCGCCGCCTGATGGGTACCACGCCCGATGAGTACCGCAAGGGGCGACGCACGCAGGGGGCAAGCGCAGCAGCCCAGGGCAAGGGTTTATAACACACAGGGCTGATGGTCCCGGACTACATACACGCAACACATAAGTAAAGATCAACTGGTAGGCTGACAGAATCGCGGATGTCGGGTATAAAGCGGGATTGGCTATTTATGAATGACATTCAGGGTATTGGATATTTACTTTGAAATTTGATTCGAGAAAGGAGACAAAATGAAGCTTGAAACACTTGCCATCCATGCGGGGTATTCGCCTGAACCCACCACCAAGTCAGTCGCTGTTCCCATTTATCAGACCTCCTCGTATGCGTTTGATAATACGCAGCACGGGGCTGATCTGTTTGACCTGAAAGTGGCCGGCAATATTTACACACGGATCATGAATCCGACCAATGCGGTGCTGGAAGAGCGTGTGGCTGCGCTGGAAGGCGGTATTGCGGCGCTGGCGGTTGCCTCCGGGATGGCTGCTATTACGTATGCCATCCAGACTATTACCCAGGCGGGCGACAATATCGTATCGGTTAGTAAACTGTATGGCGGCACCTATAATCTGTTCGCCCATGCCTTCCCACGCCAGGGGATTGAGGTGCGCATGGCACCCCACGACGATATTGCAGCGCTTGAAGCATTGATCGATGACAAGACCAAGGCGGTGTTCTGCGAATCTATCGGCAACCCGGCAGGGAATCTGATTGATCTGCGTGCATTGGCAGATGCAGCGCACCGGCACGGGGTTCCGCTGATTGTTGACAACACCGTGGCCACACCAGCGCTGTGCCGTCCGTTTGAGCACGGCGCCGATATTGTGGTGCATTCGCTCACCAAATATATGGGTGGTCATGGCACAACGATTGCCGGCGCCATCGTCGATTCAGGTAAGTTTCCCTGGGCAGAGCATAAAGAACGTTTTGCAGTATTGAATGAGCCCGATCCGGCCTACCACGGCGTGGTCTATACCGAAGCCTTCGCTCAGGCCGCGTTTATCGGACGTTGCCGCGTGGGGCCCTTGCGTAACACTGGGGCAGCGCTGGCGCCTCTGGCCGCCTTTCAGATTTTGCAGGGGATTGAAACGCTGGCATTGCGGGTTGAACGTCATTGTGAAAATGCATTAAAGGTGGCACAGCATCTGCAGCAGCATGAGCAGGTGAGCTGGGTGAAATACGCCGGCCTGCCCGATCATCCGGAACACGCGCTGGCGCTTCAGTACATGGGTGGCAAACCATCGGCCATTCTGTGCTTTGGTGTAAAAGGCGGGGCCGAGGCCGGTGCGCGCTTTATTGATGCACTGCAACTGATTACGCGTCTGGTCAATATTGGCGATGCCAAATCGCTGGCCTGCCATCCGGCAACAACCACCCATCGTCAGTTGAATGATGAGGAGCTGGAGAAAGCCGGTGTGAGTCAGGATATGGTCCGGCTGTCTATTGGTATTGAGCATATCGATGACATTCTGGCGGATCTGGATCAGGCCTTGCAGCACAGCAAAGGCTGACCGTCTGCGCCCGGGCTGTCCGGGCGCGCAATCCAGCGCGACGCATCGCTCTACGTATTCAATCGGCTAAATGCTATGATTGAACCACTTTTGGATCAGGAACCTTCTTTATGGATATCACTATTTATCACAATACCCGCTGCGGTACTTCACGTACAACGCTGGCGCTCATCCGTAATACGGGCGTTGAACCCAATGTTATCGAGTACCTGCACAATCCGCCTTCACGTGAAGAGCTGGTGGCGATTATAGAGAAGGCCGGCATCAGTGTACGTGAAGCGGTGCGCGAGAAAGAAACGCTATTCAGGGAACTCGGACTGGATGATCCGGCCGTGACCGACGAACGGCTGCTGGATGCCATGATTGAATATCCGATTCTGATCAACCGTCCTTTCGTGATCACGCCAAAAGGCGCGCGCCTGTGCCGCCCGGCAGAGTTGGTGCTGGATATTTTGCCATTACCGCAACAGGGCGCGGTGAATCGTGCCGACGGCACACCGCTGATCGACGCTACAGGGCAACTAGTCAGCCAGGCCTGATTCTACTTATTCCCAGCCGCCACCCAGCGCCAGAAATACATCTATCTGCATATCGGCCAGTTGTGCCAGCGAGGCTGCCAGTGCGCTGTCGGCGCTGGCCAGTGTGCGCTGGGCATCCAGCACCGGCAGGTAATCTGTTTTGCCCGCCTGGTACAGGGCTGCGGCCTGACTCGCCGCCTGTGCCGCCGTGTCCCGTGCTGCTTTCAGCTCGGCATGACTTTCCAGCTGACGGGCGTAGGTGACCAGGGCGCTCTCGGTTTCCTGCAGGGCATTTAATACCGTTGCATCAAAATGTGCGTATTCCGCATCGGCCGCTGCCCGGGCCTGGGCGATGGCGGCCTGAGCGGCGCCGGTATTGGGCAGCGTCCATGATATAAGGGGGCCTATGCCCAGACTCGTGGTACTTTTATTGCCCAGCATGCTCATCGGGCCGGCTGAAGCCGTTGCCAGGCCCAGCGTGATGGTCGGATACAGCTGGCCTATGGCCACGCCGATTCTTGCTGTGGCGGCTGCCAGTTTGCGTTCAGCTGCCCGGACATCGGGCCGGCGGCGCAGTAGCTGCTGCCCGTTGCCCACCGGGATGGTGCCGGTAAAGCGCGGAGGCGTCGCGCATTTCAGTAGTGATGCAGGCATGGCAGAGGGGGGTTCGCCGGTCAGCGTTGCCAGCCGGAATAAGGCAACCTGCTGTTGTGCTTTGAGTGTCGGAAGATTGGCGCGCAGTTGTTGAACCAGACCACGTGCACGGGTGACATCCAGTTGTGTGCCCCTTCCGGCCTGCCACAATCGGTTCGCGATATCGCCTGATTCCTGCTGGATACGTACTGATTTCTGCGCCGAGGCCAATTGCATGCCTCTGGCGCAAACGGCCGCATAGGCGCGCGCGGTTTCGGCTGCGACGGTCACGCGTGCCGCCTCGTAAGTGGCTGTGGCTGCCTGTTCATCCTGCTGGGAC
>JBEBTQ010000327.1:0-4470 GCA_040393685.1 Advenella kashmirensis
CTTGCGGCGCATGGCCGGATCGTTGAACGCCCTGCGCATGGCGAGGAATTCGTTCGGCGTACTCTTGCTGTCGGACGGAATACGTACATAACGGAACATGGTGTCGCCCGGCAGCTGCATGCCTACCAGGAATACCGGCGCACCTTCGAGCATGACCGGCAACATGTAATTATTGAATTTGATGGACTGGTTGCGGTCATCGGTCAGCGTATAGGACACGCTGGGGCCGATATTGTGCAGTTTCTTGTCCTGTTTGCCTGCCGCGCTGCCTGTTACCGCCAGAATGTCCTCCTGGAAGGTCTTAGGCTTGGCAGCGCCGGGAGTAGGTCCGCTCAAGTCTTCTACGTTGATGGGTTTGAAGTCGTCGAAGGTGAGGGTGTAGTGTCTGGACTGACCGTTCAGATTGGCAGTGACTTCTGCCTGCTCGCCGACCGCACCGGCCACTTCAAACGGCTCGCTCTGGGTTCCTGACAGCGGATAGCCGGTCAGGGCAAGTTTGGAGCCGCCATCATGAAAACTGGACTGGTACAGGGTGATGCCATGCGTCTGGTAAGGATGGTTGACCTCAATGGTCTCATTCGAGACCTTGCCGGTTTCCTTGTCGGTAATGGTCACTTCGCTGGCAAAGCGCTTGGGCATGCCGTTGCTCTGATAATACTCAATGATGAATTTATTGAGTTTGATATCAACCGGCAGCATCTGCAGGTACTGAGCGCCGCTGAGCGCGATGATACCGGTATTGGAGGTGCTGCCTTCGGCAATGGAGACGTTGCCCCGGAAGCTGGGATTGCCAGTAGAGAAACGCGCGTCTGGCGGCACATCAGAGACAAACCTGGCAGACTCGGGGATGGGCTGCTTGCCACCCAGCCAGATCTGCAGGCGATTGGGCAGTTCGCTGTCAAGCAACCCGCCCACACAGACGACCACGATGGCCAGGTGGGCAAACACGTAACCCAGGCGGTTGACGGTGCCTTTTTTGGCGGCCAGCAGGGTACCCATGTCGTCATGCTTCTCACGGACCGCGTAGCCTTCTTTTTTGAGCCAGGCGCGGGCGTGATCCACGGTGGCAGCGGATGTGTGACCCGTGCTATGCAGGTCTATGCGGTGGGGAAACGCGCGCAGACTGCCTTCCCGGATGTATTCGCGGAAGGAGCGCATGTCCTTGAGCATTTTGGGGGCATTGCGGATGACACAGATGGACGTGGAGGTTACCAGAAAGGCCATAATGGCCAGAAACCACCAGGTATTGTAGATTTGCGCCACGCCGAATTTGCTGAATACGGCGTACCAGTACATGCCGAATTTGTCTGTGTAGACAAGATCAGGCTGGCTTTGCTGCAGAACCGTTCCGATAATGCTGGCAATGCAGATGAACATGAGCAGGCTCACTGCAAAACGCATGGAACCCAGCAGTTCGAAGAGCTGGGTGCCCCAGGCTCTGGTATTGGGACGAGATACTGAATTTGTCATAAGAAAAAGGGGCACACAGTGTGTTACCCCTTCTTTGACCGGCTGTTATGGAAAAGTTCCCGCGGACCGGCCAGAAATTGTTGGCATCGGCAGCCCGAATTGGTGCCTGCCGAGGCGCTGTTGCGGGGAATCAGCGAATACCGGCGGCGTAATCAGCCACTGCCTGGATATCAGCCTTGTTCATACGATTGGCGATTTTGCCCATCATGTTTTCAGCGCCACCTTTGGTGCGATAGCCATCGGCAAAGGCGTGAAGCTGGGCTTCCAGGTATTCGGGGTGCTGTCCGGACAGGCGTGGGAACGAGGCAGGGATGCCCTGGCCGGTTGCGCCGTGACAGGAGGCACAGGCAGGCACGCTACGCTCGGGGATACCGGCACGCCAGATTTGACGACCACGGTTGACCATGGCAAGGTTGTCACCTTGTTTGGCCTTGGCCGGTTGTGTCAGTTGCTGTTTGCTGAGGAAGACAGAGAGGTTCTGCATGTCTTCGGGCGTCATTTTTGCCACGATGGGCGCCATGGCTGTGGGCTTGCCATCAGCCGTGCCGCGAATGAGCTTGTCTGCAGGCGCCTGGAAGTGTTCGAGCTGCGCTACGATATATTCGTGAGGCATGCCGGCAAGATTCGGATACATGGCGACACCACTGTTACCGTTGGCGCCATGACAGGCCACACAGGCCAGGATGCCACGGGACATATCGCCTTTGGTGTACAGTGCCGCACCTTTTTCGGCGTCAGGAGCGGCAGTTTTCCCGGCGGCTGCATCTGCGCCAGACGCTACCGTACCGAAGGCCATACCAGCCAAAACGCTGCCGGTTACCAGAATCTTTGTTAAAACTCGCTTCATGAATATCCTCTGTGATCCGCTGGATCTGGGGCGTACTTGTGCAGCCACGGCCCGTATTTTAAAAGATAAATGCTCCCAGACACGGAAGTATAAACCTCAAACGTGAATTTAGGCATTTTTTATGCCTGGCAATTATACAATAGAGGACGAATCTTTTTTTGCCGGAACCCTTTGTGTCAATATTACATCGCGCCTCGTTTTTCACGTCAGCCGCCCGACTTGACCAGCTGCCGCCGCCTGGTGCGCCGGAAGTCTGTTTCGTTGGACGCTCCAACGCCGGCAAGTCATCAGCCATCAATGTATTGACCAACCAGAAGCGTCTGGCGTTTTCAAGCAAGACGCCCGGCCGCACGCGCCTGATCAATCTTTTCGGCATTCCCGACCCGCTGGATCCGGAGCAGCCCCTGGGCTTTCTGACCGATTTGCCGGGATACGGCTACGCTTCTGTGGCCCGCGATGCCCGCGAAGAGTGGGCCGAAGTGCTGGGGGCCTATCTGCGTCAGCGTACGTCGCTGGCGGGTGTGGTGCTGCTCATCGATATACGGCGCGGTGTGACCGATCTGGACCGGCGTCTGGCCAACTGGATCGCCCCGTCGGGCAAACCAGTGCTGGCGCTGCTGACCAAGGCCGACAAGCTGCCATACGGTCAGCGCATCAAGGCCGTTTTCGCGGTGAAAAAGGAACTGGCCGATATTGGTGCGCTTAATGCCGTGCCTTTTTCCGCCACCCAGCGCATCGGGCTGGAAGAAGCCGATCAGAGCATCGTGAACTGGATTTCACCCCAGGTTGTGCCCTGACGGTGCCCGCTGTCTTTTCTGTGCTTTAACAGTGCATTACCACTGCATTTCATCTGCAATATCAATGCATTTCATCTGCAATACCTCTGCATTACGGATACCATCATGAGCTCAATTATTACCGCCGATTTTCCTGCATCCCGCCCCCGTCGCAATCGCCGCGACGATTTCTCGCGCAGGCTGGTCCAGGAAAATGTGCTTACTGTTAACGACCTGATCTACCCGGTCTTTCTGAAAGAAGGCAAAGGGGTCTCAGAAGCTGTGGCCTCTATGCCGGGCGTGCATCGGTACAGCCCTGATACCATCCTGCCCGTGGCCGAAACCTGTGTATCTCTGGGTATTCCCGTGATGGCGCTGTTTCCGTCCATAGATCCTGAGATCAAAACGCCTGACGGCATTGCCGCAACGCACGAAGACGGCCTGATTCCACGCACCATTGCCCTGCTGAAGAAAGAGTTTCCGGAACTGGGCGTTCTGTGCGATGTGGCGCTCGACCCTTATACCAGTCATGGCCAGGACGGCGTGCTGGACGAAAACGGCTATGTCCTGAACGACGAAACCACCGAGATTCTGCTGAAACAGGCGCTGGTTCAGGCGCACGCGGGTGCCGACTACGTGGCGCCCAGCGACATGATGGACGGCCGTATCGGCGCCATCCGCCAGGCACTGGAGCAGGAAAAGCTGATCTATACGCGGATTATGGCGTATTCCGCCAAGTACGCCAGTGCCTTCTACGGGCCGTTCCGCGATGCCGTGGGATCGGCCAGCAACCTGGGCAAGTCCAATAAAATGACCTATCAGATGGATCCGGCCAACCGCAATGAGGCGCTGCGCGAAATTGCTGCCGATATTCGCGAAGGTGCGGATATGGTGATGGTGAAACCAGGCATGCCGTATCTGGATATCGTCAGGGATGTGAAAGAGACGTTCCGCGTGCCCACCTACGCCTATCAGGTTAGCGGCGAGTACGCCATGATCAAGGCGGCCGCACAGAACGGCTGGCTGGACCATGACAAAGTGATGATGGAATCGCTGATGTGCTTCAAACGTGCGGGTGCTGACGGCATTCTGACGTATTTTTCCATTGAAGCAGCGAAGATTCTGACAGGCCGTCAATAAGCGCTGGAAACGCGGCCCCGGAGAGTGGCAAGTCCGGGGGCGTGGTTTGCGGGAGTGGGCGTCAATGATGCCCGATATGACAGTTGAAAACTTACGGCCAGAAACCTACAAGCTTCAAACTTACAGCTTAAAGCCGTGGTACTTCTGACCCAGCGCCACGGTTGCGGCAAAGAAGCCGGCCTTGCTGCCGCAGTCGTAACGCACGCCATCGTAAGCGAAGCCGAATACATTGCGGCT
>JBEBTQ010000328.1:0-4459 GCA_040393685.1 Advenella kashmirensis
GACATCTCCGGGCAGACTTCAAGCACCTGGTCCCTGAAGCAGTGCCCCGCCCCCAGAAGCAGCATTGTTTCCTGCTTCATCATTTCTGTGTCGATTTCCTTTTCCTTCGCCAGGCGATGATTTCGCGGCAAAGCGGCAATAAAATCCTCTTCATATAAGGGACGAATCTCCAGCCCCGCTTCGGGCAGAGGCAGGGCCACAACCGCGCAATCAATCTCGCCCTGTCGTAGCAGTTCCAGCAAACGTACGGTAAAGCTTTCCTGAAGAATCAGGGGCATCTGCGGCGTGAGCTTCAACTGTAGCGGAATCAGTTTGGGCAACAGATAGGGGCCGATGGTATGGATGATGCCAACACGCAAGGGGCCAGTGAGCGGATCATGGCCTTGTCGGGCAATTTCCTTCAGATTGGCGCTTTCTTCAAGAATCTTCTGTGCCTGCGTCACGATACGCAGACCGATAGGCGTAACGCCCACCTCATTGCCGCCTCGTTCAAAAATGGCAACGCCCAGTTCGTCTTCCAGCTTTTTGATTGCCACCGACAAGGTAGGCTGACTCACAAAGCACGCCTCTGCCGCTCTGCCGAAATGACGTTCACGGGCAACGGCAATAATATATTTGAGTTCGGTAAGCGTCACACCAGGCTCCGCAAAAAATTAAAGTCAATGAGTTCGTTTTTCCCGCCAAAGGACAGTGCTCTGCCCTTCTTCATCTTTAGCCGCATTTACAAACATTTCACGCCCGTTTGCACAATCAGTTATGTTCGTTTCAAACCCTGAGCAGATCTGCGCGTTGCGGGGCCCATCGTTGAAGATGAGCCGCGGCCGCTTCCGGATAGACCGTCTGCAGTTGCTGCGCCGTTTCACGCGCCTGCTCTGCGATTGGCGCATCCTCGTCAATATCGGCAAATCGCAACAGGGCCATCCCCGATTGTCTGAGCCCAAGGAACTCTCCCGGACCACGCTGCTCCAGATCGCGACGAGCAATTTCAAAGCCATCCTGCGTTTCGTACATGGCCTTGAGCCTTGCCGTGGCAACGGCAGACAGCGGCGCCTGATACAGCAGAACACAAAGTGATTCACTTTTCCCACGCCCGACACGACCGCGCAATTGATGCAACTGTGCAAGCCCGAATCTTTCGGCGTGCTCTATGATCATCAGTGAGGCGTTCGGCACATCAACGCCCACTTCAATCACAGTGGTGGCCACCAGCAAATCAAGTTCATGATTGTTAAACGCACTCATCACCGTTGTCTTTTCCTGCGTGGGCAAGCGACCATGAAGCAGACCAATACGCAAATCCGGCAGTTCCTGCTGTAACCGGGTAAAGGTATCCGTCGCAGTCTGCAATTGCAGCGCTTCGCTTTCCTCTACCAGCGGGCACACCCAGTATACCTGTCTGCCCTCCTGAATGGCATGATGTACATGTTCCAGCAGCTGCTCGCGGCGCGAATCTGCAAAGAGTTTGGTCGTGACAGGCGTGCGACCCGGCGGCAACGTATCAATCACCGAAACGTCCAGATCGGCAAAGAACGTCATGGCCAGCGTACGCGGACTGGGAGTTGCACTCATGCTCAACTGATGCGGCGCGATGGTTTCCTGTTCCCCCTTGCGTGCCAGCGTAAGGCGCTGCCCCACCCCGAATCGGTGCTGCTCGTCAACAACAATCAAGCCCAGCGAAGGGAAGCTCACGTGCTGCTGAATCAGCGCCTGCGTCCCGATCACCAGTCGCGTAGTGCCATTGGCGACCAGCTCGGCTGCCTGCTGCTTTTTCTTCGGGGTCAGACTGCCGGCCAGCCAGCCGGGCTGTATGCCCAAGGGGCCGAACCAGGCGCTGAGTTTTCGATAATGCTGTTCAGCCAGGATCTCGGTCGGCGCCATAATCGCCACCTGATACCCCTGATCGATGGCGTGCGCAGCGGCAATGGCTGCAACAACGGTTTTACCACTGCCCACATCGCCCTGCAGCAATCGCTGCATGGGGTAGTCGCGTCGCATATCGGCAAGAATCTCACCACACACTTTTTCCTGCGCCGCAGTCAGGGTAAAGCCGATTTGCGCCATCAACTTCTTTCGTAGTCCCGAGTCTTTGCCCGTCATGGCGTATGCGCGTTTGCTCTGACGCGTGGCGCGCGCCACCGACATGGCAAGTTGCTGCGCCAATAATTCGTCAAACTTGATACGCTCCCAGGCAGGATGTGTTTTTTCAATCAGGAACGTGGTGTCAGCCTCTTTAGGCGGGTTATGCAAAAGTGTAATGGCTTCTGCGAAAGGCATCAGATGGTATTTGCGCTGGATTGCTTCGGGCAGCGTGTCATCCAGGCGCACGCGCGACAATGCAGCATTTACCGCCTTGCGTATCTGATTCTGATTCAGTCCTTCAGTCGCGGGATACACCGGCGTGAGTCTGTCGGACAACGGAGCACCTGCCCGTGTGACCTTGGGATGAACCATTTCGAAGCCCCAGAAAGAACCTCCACGAACTTCGCCGCGCGCGCGAATCAGGCGTCCCTCTTCCACTGCTTTTATCTGACTGGGATAAAAGTGCAGCCACCGCAAGGCGAGCTGCCCCGAATCATCCTCCAGCGTCGCCACCAGCTGCCTGCGGCCACGAATCTGTACTTCAGACTTGCGCACAATGCCTTCGACCTGAGCCAGCTGACCAGGGTACAGTGAGCCGATGGCATGCAACGCCGTTTCGTCTTCGTAACGCAACGGCAGATGAAGCACAAAATCGAAATCACTGTGCAGGCCCAGCGCGGCAAACTTTTTGCCCAGAGCGCCGGGAGTATCAGCTTTCGCAGGAGTCGCAGTCATGTAAGAGGAAGATTAGGCAGAACGGAAAATCAGACGACAATAATGGCTTCCACCTCAAATAGTGCACCCTTGGGCAACGCACTGACTTCGACTGTAGAGCGGGCTGGGAACGGCTCGGGAATGAGTTCTGACATGACATTATTGGCAATGCCGAAATGATTCAGGTCGGTCAGAAACAGCGTCAGCTTGACGATACTGTGCAGTGACCCACCGGCTGCGTGAATCACGGCGCTCATATTGCTGAAAGCCTGACGCACCTGCTCTTCGACCTGCTCTGAAACCAGATCGCCGGTTGCAGGATCCAGACCGATCTGACCGGAAAGGTAAACGGTACTTCCTGCAGGAACAACGACCGCCTGTGAATATGGGCCAATGGCGTTGGGGGCTTTATCTGTCTGAATGACTTGTTTGGTCATGAGATTCTCCAATGAAGGGACCGATTACTATAGGCAATAGCAATAGTATATACACATTCACCCGAAAAACCGAACCGGCTGAGTCGGCTGTAACCCGCGTCAATCCCACTCTATCGATAAAAAATAAAGGATCACGGACGCCATCAGGAAATTTTGACGAAAATTTCATGAAAACCTGATATATTACAAAGCTTACTTTTTGCTGAATTGATGTAATCCAAATACGTCTTATTACTATTCTGATTGATGCAATACCAGACCACGCCAAAGCCCTGTTCCCTTTACTTGAAACCTACTTTAGGAAGAATGTCATGAAATATCTGTCTTTCATTCCCACGGCAATGACTTGCGCAGCACTATTGCTGGGCGCCCAGGCCCATGCTGCCGACGAGATCAACATCTATACCACTCGTGAACCCAAGCTTATCCAGTCCATACTGGAGAATTTCAGCAAGGAAACAGGCATTAAAACCAATACGGTATTTCTAAAGGATGGTCTGATTGAGCGAGTCAAAAATGAAGGCGAGCGCTCCCCTGCCGATCTGCTCATGATGGTCGATTATGGCAATCTGATTGATCTGGTGAATGCCGGTGTCACGCAGCCCGTTACCTCTGCGGCACTCGACGAGGCCATCCCCGCCAATCTTCGCGATGCAGATCATCATTGGTATGCCTTGTCCACACGAGCACGTGTACTCTATGCAGCAAAAGACCTGAAACTCGATTCATTCACCTACGAGGAGCTGGCTGATCCAAAATGGAAAGGCAAGGTTTGCATCCGCTCCGGCCAGCATCCATACAATACCAGCCTGATTGCGGCCATCATCGCGCATGACGGCGCCGAAAAAGCCGAAGCATGGCTCAAGGGAGTCAAAGACAATCTGAGCAGAAAAGCGGCCGGCGGCGACCGTGATGTGGCCAAGGATATTCTGGGCGGTATCTGCGACATAGGCATCGCCAATTCCTATTATGTGGGTCAAATGCGCAGCCAGCCCAAAGACTCCGATCAGTACAAATGGGGTGAAGCCATCAAGGTCATTCTGCCTACGTTTGCCGCAGGCAAGGATAATGGGACGCACATCAACGTAAGTGGCGCCGCCATCGCAAAAAATGCACCCAATAAGGAAAACGCAGTCAAGTTGCTGGAATATCTGGTGTCTGAAAAAGCCCAGGCGCTTTACGCCAAGGCCAATTTTGAATACCCCGTGCGCAAGGGTGTGGAACTGGAT
>JBEBTQ010000329.1:0-4449 GCA_040393685.1 Advenella kashmirensis
ATCAGTTCATCTGCAAGCAGCCAGTATGCCTCGTCCCAGGCCGCCATCAGTTCAGGTGTTGCCGCATCGCCAAGCGTCTCGGAGATCGCTCCCAATAAATGCCTTCCCACAATCGGGTAATGCGCGGCGGTCAGCCCGACAGACGCATGCTTGTGCGCGATTCGGTTCAGGACGGGGGCAAGCGCATCGCCATTTTTATAGTTCGCTGCATAAGCGAACACTGCAGAGGCCAGCGATTGTTGCTGCGAGCCATTGGCCTGATTTCCCATGTTGAACAGATTGGTAAGCGACGGTTCCTCTTCGAACATGTTTCGATAAAAGAGCGAAGTGATCTGCAGACCATTCTCTCTAAGTACTGGAACACTTGCATCGATATAAGGCCGTGACTGCTCAGACAACATAATATTCTCCATAAAACATGTATTTGAAATGCATCAAATAAGACAAAAAAATTTGTTTTTTCTCTGTCGAATTTCTTGATGCAGATCAAATTTTATCAAACATGCATTTCAAATACATCTTATTGCACCCACTTTTTAAATCTTGTTTCGAAAAAGTAGTATTCTTGACACATGTTAAAATTATGACGTCTCGCAGCGGGCAATGCCCTCTTCCTTATAACAAAAGATATGCGTACACTTCGAACGGCTCTCCATGAAGCTCACTGACTATACCGACTACAGTCTGCGCGTCCTGATCTACGCGGCCGTTCATCCCAACGAGCCCATCACCATTCAGCAGATTTCGGATGCCTTCGGCATTCCCAAAAATCATCTGGTCAAGATCGTCCAGAACCTGGGGCATAAGGGATTTCTGCTGACCATGCGTGGTCGTTCGGGCGGCATTCGACTTGGTCGTCCCGCTGCGCAGATCAATCTGAAAGACGTAGTGTGTGCCACGGAGCCTGACTTTGGCATGGTGGAATGCTTCCGTGACGGCAATCGTTGCGTCATCACTCAAGCCTGTGGACTGACCGGCGTCCTGCAGCAAGCCCTGGAAGCCTACCTGGATGTGCTCGACGGTTATACCCTGCAGGATCTCGTGAACAAACCCGCAGCCATCAATCGTTCGTTGTCTTTGGGGATACCGATCAAGGATCTCCGGCAGGCAAACCACCCGTCGCGGTAGTCTGGATGTCACATTGAGTTGTAAAGCTTAAAACGCGTCAATATTGACAAATGCGACAAAGGCGACTATATTAATTCGTATCTCAAATACTTGCCTGGAGATACCGTGCCTGGTGCTATTGAATTCATCACTGATCGCCTGAAACGTGTCACAGTGGACGATGTACGGCGTTTTGCTGATACGGTCGAAATCCGGGATGCGACCGCTTTCGCAGCGGAGTTACAGGCATTCGTCCACGAGCGTGTAGAAGCAGTAAAACTACCTACCGATCTGGAATTGACGACAATGAAACAGGCTTTGGAACATAAAGCAGGTGCGCTGCGCGCCAAGACAAGCTGGACTCCAAATGAAACCGACGTCCAGCGCGGTCGCGCATTGCTGCTGGAGACGTTCAACCAGCCCCATAACCTCACCCCTCCCAATTATGCAAAACTGGCGGACAAATCGCGCCAGCAAATCTACAAGGATATCGGCGCGCGTCGGCTGCTCGCATTGAACGTTGGGCCGCGCGGTCAGAAGCTGCCGGACTGGCAGCTTGATCCGGTAAAGCAGCAATTGACCCAGATCGTACTTCAGGAGGCGGAAGATATCGACAATTGGACCGTCTACCGCGCGTTATCCGAACCACTCGAAGGCTTGCGTGGACGCTCTCCCGTAGATGCAGTGACGCCTGCAACGATCAATGAGGTGGCAGAAGCCGTGTTCAACGTGCTGGGCGTACAGATACATTGAGGCTAGGCCAGCGCCGGTGAACAACGATCAGGCAATTTGATGCGTTGAAGGGCTCACCCTACAACGCATCGATGGCTTTATTTTTGATTTGCAGCCAGTGTGCGATTGCGCAATGTCAGTGGCTTGAGTCTGCGGTTGATCCACAGTGCCAGCACGGTGCAGGCAGCGCCGGAGAGCAGATAGAGGCTAACAGCGAACAGACCGAAGTGGGCTGAAAGACCCAGTGCCACCAGCGGTGCGAAGGCGGCGCCCAGCAGCCACGAGAGATCTGAAGACAAGGCAGCCCCGGTATAACGGAACCGGGAAGAGAAATTGGCGGTCACGGTTCCTGAAGACTGGCCATAGGATAATCCAAGCAATGCGAAGCCGATAAGAATGAAGGCATCCTGTCCTGCAGTGTCACCTTTTAACAACATCGGAGCCGAAAGCGCGAAGATGGCAATCAGAATGGCCGCGGCCGTGAGCGTGGTACGACGGCCAATTCGGTCAGCAACAAGCCCGGAGATAATGGTTGCTGCCATGGCAACAAAAGCCCCGATCACCTGAATAAACAGCACATCGTCGATGGACTGCGTGGCGGTAAGCGTGATCCAGGACAGTGGGAAGATCGTGACGATATGGAACAGCGCATAGCTTGCCAGCGCGGCAAACGCGCCGATAAACAGGTTGTAGCCCTGGCCGGAAAGCATTTCCCAGATACTGATTGGCTCCAGCTCGCCCTCTTCCAGAAGCTGGGTGTATTCCTCAGTCACCACAAGGCGCAGGCGTGCGAACAGGGCCACCACGTTGATGGCGAAAGCCACAAAGAAAGGATAGCGCCAGCCCCAGCCCAGGAAATCGTCAGCTGACAGAGTGGAGTGCAGAAACAGAAACAGCGCACTGGCAACCAGGAAGCCTACGGGAGCTCCCAACTGACCCAGCATGGCATACCAGCCGCGACGATCCTTGGGTGCATTCAATGCCAGCAATGAGGGCAAGCCGTCCCAGGATCCGCCAAAGGCAATGCCCTGCAGGCTTCGGAACACGACCAGCAGCACGATTGACCAGACACCGTGCGAAGCATAGGTAGGCAAAAATGCGATACACACAGTGGCGGTACCCAGCAGGAACAGCGCCATGGTCAGCTTGCTTCCCCTGCCCCAGCGGCGCTGAATGGCCATAAACAGGGCGGTCCCGAAAGGACGGGTAATGAACGCGACAGCAAAAATCGTGAATGAGTAAAGCGTACCTGTCAGGGAATCGACAAACGGAAAGAATAGTGCGGGAAAAACCAGGACCGATGCAATACCGTAGACGAAGAAGTCGAAATATTCAGAGGCGCGGCCAATAACAACACCAACGGCGATCTCGCCGGCAGCGACCGGGGCATGCCCGCTCAAAGTGTCTCTGGCGTCTTCTTCCAGCTTTCGCGAGGTGGGCTCAGTGGGGGACTGATCAAAGCTCGACATAATAGGTTCAATTTAAGTTAATATAGTCAAAAACGAAGGATCGCATTTGCCGCGCATTTACACCATAGGACAAAACGTCCAATTCCAAACAGGAACGGTTTAAGTATATGCTATATTTTTCATCTGCTCCACGCTGGCAACTTTTTGGCATGCTTCATTCCAAGTCTTTCCGCTTTCTGGCATTAATGGCCCTTGCACCCATTCTCACGGGCTGCAACGCTGTCCTGCTCTCTCCCTCCGGCGATATCGCGCTGCAACAACGCAACCTGATCTATGTCTCTGTTGCGCTTATGCTAATTGTGATTTTACCGGTCATCTTCCTGACCCTGTTCTTTGCGTGGCGCTATCGCGCATCCAACACCAAGGCAACGTATAAGCCAGACTGGAACCATTCCACGTTCATCGAGCTGGTGATCTGGCTGGTACCACTGCTGATTATTATCGCACTGGGTGCTGTCACCTGGGTCAGTACGCATAAACTGGACCCCTACCGTCCACTGGAGCGCATTGACGCCCAGCGTTCGCTTCCTGCCAATGTCGAGCCCTTGAAGGTTGAAGTGGTCGCCCTGGACTGGAAATGGCTGTTTTTCTATCCGGAGTATGGCATTGCGACCGTCAATGAACTGGCCGCGCCGGTGGATCGCCCCATTGCGTTTCGCCTGACCTCTTCCAGTGTAATGAACTCTTTCTTCATTCCTGCACTGGCAGGCCAGGTCTACACCATGGCCGGCATGGAAACGCAGCTGCACGCCATTATCAACAAGGAAGGCGTATACGAAGGTTTTTCTTCCAATTATAGCGGCGCTGGTTTTTCCGGCATGCGTTTCAAATTCCACGGATTGAAAACCGAAGACTTTGACGCCTGGGTCAACAAGGTCAAGCAAAGCCAGACCGAGCTGAGCCGGGTGGCATACCTGAAGCTGGAAGCACCCAGCGAGCGCGAACCTGTACACCACTACTCCACCGTTGCGCCTGGACTGTATGACGCCATTCTCAACCGTTGCGTCGAACCGAACCGTATGTGCATGCGCGATATGATGGCCATTGATGCCAAAGGTGGACTTGGTATTCCTGGCATTTACAACATGGCTGAGCTGGATAAAACGACCCGGTTGAATCTTGGCCTGGAAAACGCACCGCA
>JBEBTQ010000330.1:0-4443 GCA_040393685.1 Advenella kashmirensis
TCGTATCGATTGTCGTTGGCGCCGGCCTGACGGCGTAGATCTTTGCATCGGCCCCCGCGTGTGCCTGCGCGGCACTGATCTGTTCCGAAAGCGGTTTGGCAGCGCCATTGGGCGTCACGTGCAACGCATCCGAATACACAATATTTTCAATCTGCGGAGTCAGTATATAGAGTGTCCCGGTCAACGCCGCTAAAAAAATGAAAGGCGCAATGAACAGGCCAATGTAAAAATGTAGCCGCCGCAGAAAACTGATTGCGGCAGCTTTTGTGGGTAAAGAAGTCGTGTAACTCATAAGTTAATCTCGTCAATGATGATGAATTTGTTGACTGCCTTGAATTGGCCTGGCTATTGCCCGAACGTCGATCTGATTCTTTTCGCCATTCATTTTCTCAACAGTCAGGGTCAGGGGGACTTCATCCCCAGGGCTGATCTGCTTTTTTAATCCGAGCAACATGATGTGGTAACTGCCAGGCTCAAGTGTGATTTGTTGATTCGCTGGAAGTTCGAGTATGGGAATTTGACGCATTTTCATGTCATCGTTTTCCATGGTCATTTTATGAATTTCAACATGATCGGCAGCACTCGATGATGCCCCAATCAGTTTGCTATCGGACTTTGCAGTCAGAAGCATGAATGCACCAGTGCTTTTCTGTTCTGCGACAGTTGCGCGAACCCAGGGATTGCTCACCGATACCTGGGCATGGGATATTGATGCGATGCTCATCAAACATAGGAAAATCGCATTCGGAAGGTTGAATATGGACATCACATTCTCCAAAAAATTAAGGATTAAGGGCAAGAATCTTGCGGATATCGTCCACATATTCTTCGGCCGTTTGATTAGGGGACATGGCTATTCGCAGACGACCATTTGTGTCGTACAGATAGCTGAGGGCTGAATGATCCTTCGTATATGATGATCCTGTTGGAACTTTTTGGTAGTAGACCTTGAACTCCGCAGCGGTCTGCTTTGTTTCCTCTAACGTACCGTATAGGCCAAGAAACGTCGGGTCGAAGGCCCCAACGTAATTGCCAAGCAATTGCGGTGTGTCTCTCTCGGGATCTACTGTAACGAACAGAACCTGCAGACGGTCTCCATCCGGGCCGAGCAGTTTCTTCACATCGGCAGCGCGTAGCAGGGCCGTCGGACAAATGTCAGGGCACTGAGTAAACCCAAAGAACACCAGTAGCACTTTGCCTCGGAAATCAGACAAAGTATGTGTTGAACCGTCTGTACCCATTAGGGAAAAATCCTGGCCAAACTTGGCATCGGTCAGATCCCGACCATGGATATTGGTTAAGGTATCGGAGCGCCCGCATCCGAATAGAAATAGCAGGCAGCTCAATAGCACCGCGAGATGGCGGTAAGTTTTAGTAAGTCGCAGCATACAAACTCCGTTACTGAAAAATCGCTAGGGTGCACCGTACCGCGAGGGCGAGCGCAGCTACCGACGCAACGGGCGCTTGCGAACAGATAGAATAAGCAGACATGAAAAAACCTCGGGAGATGGAAATCACCAGTCGGTAATCGCTGTCACAGCGATTACATGTGAGTATCAGCCGAGGTAGGGAGGTGGGGCACGCGATCCCAAAGGAGGGCCGAGCGCAGGCAGCGGAGGCAACGCATGATTGTGGATATTGGCAATTTGAAATTGCTGATACCAAACCACCCCCGCAAGTAACGGCACATCCTGGAGGGGCAATATGCCATGGGACAAAACCACTCCGTATGGGCATTCCTGACCGGGGTGGTTTTCGCTGGGAGATTTTTTTGAATGGTTTTGAAGATTCAGCAGCAGAGATTTATTGCTACCGTCCTCTGTGCAGAAAGTCAGAACAACTGTGCCATTCTTGTCGCCCGACAAAACGGGCATATAGCCAGTGGGGACTACAGATCTGCAGACGAATGCCATCACGGCCAGGCAAATCAGAATTTGCCAGACTCTTATTCCTTTTCGCGAGAGCAGTTTGTGCAGCGTATCCATTTCGGCATAATATTAACGCATTTAACAATGAATGCGTGATAAATCAGCATGCTTTTCGTGCTAGTCTGATTACGAGTTCGTATCTGGATTGCCTGGCAAACCGACAGTCTTGCGCAGAAGAATGATCAATCGATTTTGCGTACTATTAACCGCTACATAAAGGAAATAACGATGGACAGCCCCGTTGCGCATCCTGACGTTTTCGTGCACGTACGCATTATCATCGGTATGGTTCTCGGGTTAAGCATTACGCGGCTTGTCACCGGCCTGGCAAGGTTCGTGCAGCATCCCAAGCGAGATAACATTTATCCGATTCATATTGCATGGGTGCTGTTTCTGCTGGTGACAATCATCCATTTTTGGTGGTTTGAGTTTGCTCTGTCTGCGATTCATCGCTGGACAATTGAAATCTACTTTTTCCTCATTGCCTATGCCATCCTCTTCGCGTTCCTGTCCGCGATATTGTTTCCTGATCGAATGGACGAATACAAAGGTTACGCAGACTATTTTCAATCGCGCCGCAAATGGTTTTATGGGCTACTGGCACTGCTCTTTCTTGTGGACTTGATCGATGCGCGCATCAAGGGTTTAGAGCACTTCCAGTCACTGGGAATTGAATATCCGATACGACAGATTGCATTTGCAATATGCGCAGGCATCGCGGTTTTTGTTTCCAGCAGAAAATTTCAGACGGCATTTGTGACGATTGGGCTTATCTATCAAATCACCTGGATTCTTCGACTTTACGATGTTCTGAACTAGTGATCGCTGGAGCTTTTGGTCATTTGGATTAAAGCTTGCAGGCTGGGTGAAATATGTCGCTGGCTTTCTGATTACTGCGCTGCCCTGCGATCAAATGCACCCCCGGTCTGTGCCTGACCCTGTGTGGTGACAGCTGTTTTGCCCAGCAACGGGAAAACCAGCTCCGCAAAGCGTATGGCTTCCTCCAAATGCGGATAGCCGGATAGCACGAACGTGTCGATGCCCAGATCGGCATATTCCTGCAGCCTGGCGGCCACGGTTTGTGGATCTCCCACCAGTGCAGTGCCGGCGCCACCGCGCACCAGGCCTACGCCCGCCCATAGATTGGGGGCCACTTCCAGCTTGTCGCGCTGACCTCCATGCAGTGCCGCCATGCGCCGCTGTCCTACCGAGTCCATATGTGCAAAATTTTGCTGGGCGCGCGCGATATCTTCGTCGGTGATATGGCTGATGAGTCGGTGCGCGTCTTGCCAGGCTTCTTCTTCGGTTTCCCGAACAATGACATGCACGCGTAGTCCAAAACGTACCGTCCGATTGTGCTGAGCCGCACGGGCTCTGATGTCGGCAATTTTACGGGCAACGGCCGCAGGCGGTTCGCCCCAGGTCAGGTAAGCGTCTACATGCCGGGCGGCCAGATCGTGTGCCGCATCAGAGGACCCGCCGAAATACAGCGGGGGCCAGGGCTTTTGCACCGGAGCGTGATAGTTCCGGCTTCGTTTGACTGACAGGTACTTGCCATCGAAATCGACGGTTTCTCCTGACAGAAGTCTTTTCCATATTTGCAGATATTCATCTGCTGCAGCGTAGCGCTCATCGTGGGCCAGTTGTACACCATCTGCTGCCAGCTCGGCAGCATCGCCTCCTGGCACGACATTCAGCAGCAACCGGCCATGTAAAGCCTGATCCAGCGTTGCCGCCTGTCTGGCTGAGGGCGCAGGTCCGCCCAGTGAGGTCCTGAGTGCAACCAGCAGTTTGATTCGCTGGGTGACCGGAATCAGACTGGCAGCGACTACCCAGGGATCAAGGCACGAGCTTCCTGTTGGTATGAGCAGGCCGTCATAGCCTAAATTTTCACTTGTGATAGCGATCTGACGCAGATATTCACTGGTGGGCTTGCGGCCAAAGTCTGAAGTACCAAGATAGCGTGTGTCGCCGGAAGTAGGAAGAAACCAGAAAATATCAAGGCTCATGACGTTTGCAATAAATGGTGGGAAATCGTAGTGCGATATCAGACGACAGCACATTCAGCAATATGCTGGCGTGGCCGGCTGATTGAGTCTGACTGCTCAATTAAGAAAGCGCGGTACGCTGTTCCCGGTTGTTTGAATAAGTAAATGAGTATGCGCTTCATTACACCATTACAGCGATCCGGCTCAAACAATATATATTGCATTTGTATATGACGTGGAAATTGCATTTGCCATGGAAACTGCCGGATCCGGCATAAGCAAAATACAAATTGATATTGGGAACATCAATGTCCAGGTTGCTAAGATAAATGGGAACATTAATCAGACATGGACATACAGGAAATGGCAGACAGCGCTTTCAAGAGTCGCAGATCATCGTTGAAATTACTGGCGGCACTGGGTACGCTGGCTGGTATTGTGCCGCTGCAGGCAGCTTCGGCGAAAACAGAAGCTAAAACATTTCGGGTCGGCTGGCAGAAAGGTTCCAATATTGCCTTGCTGCGAGC
>JBEBTQ010000331.1:0-4431 GCA_040393685.1 Advenella kashmirensis
AAATCCCGGAAACAGCCAGTGTCATGAACAGCCGGTCGGGCCAGCGATTGCGCCATACCGCCGACACAACGCCGATGACCAGGCCAAAGACGACCGACCAGACCATGCTGGTGATCGTGAGCAGCAGCGTGGGCATGAAGCGCGCGCCGATTTCGGTCAGCACGGGCCGCTTGGTGCGCAGGGAGGTCCCCAGATCGCCCTGGCTCAGGTTGACCAGATAATGCCCGAATTGCTCATGCAGCGGCAGGTTCAGGCCGAGTTGGGCCCGCACCAGTTCCACCGTTTCGGCATCGGCTTCGGGGCCGGCAGCCAGGCGCGCCGGATCGCCCGGCAACATATGTACAAACAGGAACACCACCACGCAAACCAGAATCAGCGTCGGTATCATTCCAAAAATCCGTTTAACCAGATAGGAAAGCATGTTTAAATCCATCGGGCCGCGGCGCCCAGGAACGCCACGGCCATGTCTATTGCAATTGGAGTATCAGACCGGAAAGACTTAGTCTTTCAGGTTGACATCCCGGAAGTAGTAGGATGCATCAGGCATCATGTCAAAGCCTTCAAGCTTTTTACTGCGCGCGGCAACCGTATCAGCCGTGTTCAGAAAGATCCAGGGCGCATCCTTGTAGATCAGCTCCTGTGCGTTTTTGTACAGCTCGGTTTTTTTGGCTTTATCCGTGGTTTTCAGGGCATCGGCCAGGTCTTTGTCAACCTGCTCATTTTTATAGTAGGAGTAATTGCCAAAAGTCGGGGCCCATGACTCGCTTGCCAGCAAGGGGCTTAATGCCCAGTTGGCCTCACCGGTAGAGGCTGACCAGCCAATATAGTACATACGTACTTTGGCATCCTCAGGTTTTTGCACGGTTTCTACCCGTTGTACCCGCTGCCCGGCCTCCAGTGCCTCGACCGATACTTTCACACCAACCTGACGCAATTGCTGCTGAATGAACTGGATTGCCTTAACAGAGGTGCCATCGTTATAGGCGCTCCACAGCGTGGTTTCAAAGCCTTGCGGATAACCGGCTTCAGCCAGCAGTTCACGGGCTTTCTTCGGATCATATGGCCACGGCGCCATTTTTTGTGAATACTCAACCTTGCCCGGCACCACGCCTTCGGCAACGCGCGCGAAACCGTTAAAAACGACCTTGTTCAGCGCTTCTTTATTAATGGCATAATTCATGGCTTCGCGCACTTTCGGATTGTCGAAAGGCTTGGCCAGATTATTCAGAGCCACATAGCGTGCAATGATGGACGGCTCGGCAAGCAAATCCAGTTTGTCATTTTTCTTCAGAACCGCAGCCTGTTCATACGGAATAGGATAGGTAAACTGCGCCTCACCGGTCTGCATGACCGCAGCACGCGTGTTGTTGTCGGTTACCACACGGAAATTGATGGAATCCACTTTGGCCAGATGATCCTTGTCCCAATAGCCGTCGAATTTTTTCATTTTCACATTCTGGCCGGGATTCCATTCAACAAACATATATTGGCCGGTGCCGGTAGGATGCAGATTGATATCCTTGCCATATTTTTCCAGCGCAGCGGGAGAAATGATCATGGCAGAAGGATGCGTCAGATTGTTGATAAAGGCAGAGAACGGTTGTTTAAGCGTGATTTTCACGGTAGCCGGATCAACCACCTCAATCTTGTCAATCATCTTGAACTGATTGTAGCGACCCAGTGCGTTGTTGCGGTTCAGCACACGTTCAAAATTCACTTTGACGGCGTCTGCATTAAAGTCGGTACCATCGTGAAACTTGACGTTCTGGCGCAGCTTGAAGGTATAGGTCAGCCCATCTTCGCTGACTTCATAGCCGGTAGCCAGTAGCGGGTGAATCTTGAAGTCCCGGTCGAACATGAACAGGCCTTCGTACCAGCCTTTGCCCACAGCCTGCGACTGGGTTGAATTGGTGTTATAGGGATCGAGTGAATCAAAACCATAAGGAACAGCGACCGTGACATCTTTGGCCGCCAGTGCATTGTGAGAAAAGGCCAGACACGCCATCACGGCGGGGGCCAGCAATGCGCTGCGAAGATAAATGGACTTCATGAAGATCTCCCTGCGAAGAATGAGTGGTTAAACATCGTTTAAAAAACGAAATAGAAAATCAGTAAATACCTACAGAATGTCGAGCAACAAAATGATCCGCCCCCACCTGCTCCAGCGGCATGACCACCGGTTCATCGTCTACCGCGCGAACCGGACTGGGTATTTCCCCTGCCATCAGGGTCGACAACTTGTGGCGGCGTTCCGGGTCAGCAATCGGCACTGCCGCCATGAGTTTTTGCGTATAGGGATGCTGAGGGTTCTCGAATATTTCACGACGCGAGCCCAGTTCAACCACCTGGCCCAGGTACATCACCGCGACGCGATGGCTGATACGTTCCACCACCGCCATGTCATGTGAAATAAACAAATAGGAAATACCAAATTCCTTTTGCAGATCCATCAGCAGATTGACAATCTGCGCCTGAATCGAGACATCCAGTGCCGATACCGATTCGTCTGCAATCACCACTTTAGGGTTAAGCGCCAGGGCGCGTGCAATACAGATACGCTGGCGCTGGCCGCCGGAAAATTCGTGCGGATAGCGCTGCGCCATCGCTGGCGGCAAGCCCACTTTTTCCAGAAGCCATTCGACCCGGGCCAATGCCTCGCGGCCGCTGGCCACGCCATGGATCAGCAGGGGTTCCATAATGGAATAACCCACGGTCTGACGCGGGTCCAGCGAGGCATACGGATCCTGAAAAATAAACTGGATATCGCGCCTGACAGCCTGCATATCCTGTGTATTGAGCTTGCTGATGTCGCGCCCCTGAAACAGAATCTGTCCCGAGTGCGCCTGAATCAACCGCAGCAGAGAACGACCGGTAGTGGATTTGCCGCAACCGGACTCGCCGACCAGGGCCAGCGTTTCTGCGGGATACAAATCGAAGCTGACTTTTTCCACGGCATGCACGCGCTTGACCACGCGATTGAAAAGGCCACTGGTTATATCGAAGCGGGTAACCAGATCCCGAACCTGCAGGATAGGACCGGCCTCGCGGTTGGGTGCCAGCACCACCGGTTCCTTTGTGGCCACAGCCTGATCCGCATTCGCCTGTTGCAGCGACAGCAGTTCAAAATGGGCCGGCAGGGAAGTGCCGTTCATTGACCCCAGCCGTGGCACGGCTGACAGCAAGGCCTTGGTGTAGGCATGTTGGGGACGATGAAAAATAGCCTCGGCCACGTTCTGTTCAACCTTGTTGCCTTTGTACATGACCAGCACGCGATCGGCCACTTCTGCCACCACACCCATATCGTGCGTGATGAAGATCACGCCCATGCTCATTTCTTTCTGCAGTTCGCGAATCAATTGCAGAATCTGCGCCTGAATAGTTACGTCCAGTGCTGTCGTCGGTTCATCGGCAATCAGCAGGGCGGGTTTGCAGGCCAGCGCCATCGCAATCATGACGCGCTGGCGCATCCCGCCGGACAGCTGGTGAGGAAAGCGTGACAGCACGGCACGCGCTTCGGGAATACGCACCTGATCCAGCATGCGCAGGGCTTCTGCCCGGGCCTGCTGCTGACCCAGTCCCTGATGCAGGCGGATGGATTCGGCAATCTGGTCGCCGATGGTAAACACCGGGTTCAGCGAGGTCATGGGCTCCTGAAAAATCATGGCCATATCGGCCCCGCGAATCGCGCGCAGTTGTGCGCCGGGCAATTGGGCCAGATCCACTACCTGCCCCTGCCGCCGACGAAACAGCATTTGCCCGCACGCGATACGACCACCGCCATGTTCCACCAGACGCATGAGCGAGAGCGAGGTGACCGATTTGCCCGAACCCGATTCGCCCACAATGGCCAGCGTTTCTCCGCGGCCCACCGTAAAGGACAAATCCTGAACCGCCTGCACGGTTCTTTCTGAACCGACAAAGTTAACGCTCAAATTGCGAACATCCAGCACGTCGTCGGACGCCAGTTGCGCAGCACCGTTAGTGGGCGCCTGGCCGACAGTTGCATTAATCACATTTGTATTCACTTACTGTTTTCTCCATACCGCAAGCAACGCTGCAGGGCGTCCAATTAACGATAAATACCGACAAACGGCGCCTGCCCAACCCGCAGATAGCCGCGATACATGCCTTCGGAATTAAATGGCAGGGCCACATTGCCCTGCGCGTCGATCGCGATCAGGCCACCCACGCCGCCGATGGCCGGCAGCTTGTCGAACACCACGTTATCGGCGGCCTGCGCCAGCGTGCGCGCCCCATATTGCATTTGTGCTGCCACGTCATAGGCGGCAACACTGCGAATAAACATTTCACCGGTGCCGGTGCTGGAAACTGCACAACTGTGATTACTGGCATAACAGCCGGCGCCAATAATGGGTGAATCACCCACCCTGCCTGGCTGCTTGTTGGTCATGCCGCCCGTTGAAGTCGCCG
>JBEBTQ010000332.1:0-4430 GCA_040393685.1 Advenella kashmirensis
TCGAGTCTGTATGCCAACCCTGGTTTCGATCTGTTCAAGGATATTACGCCTGTGATTCTGCTTGGATCATCTATCAATGTGCTGGTAGCCGGGCCGCAGTCTGGAATCAATAGCGTTGACGATCTGCTGAAGAAAGCCAAAAGCGGGCAGATCAATTATGGTTCATCGGGCGTGGGGGCCTCTAACCATCTGGCCGGCGAAATGCTGAAGAAAATGGCAGGCATCAAAATGCTTCATGTTCCGTACAAAGGTTCCGGCCCCGCCATCACAGATCTGATCGGTGGGCAGATTCAGGTGTTTTTTGACAATGAGCCATCCATTGCGCCCTTTATCCAATCCGGCAAGGTCAAGGCGCTGGCAGTCACAGGAAAGAAACGCTCTCCCAATTTTCCGGACGTACCTACCATGGAAGAGCTGGGTTACAAGGGATTTATTATTGAACCCTGGTATGCCATCGGTGCGCCGGCTGGTGTGCCGCCCAAAACTGTGGATCGTCTTAACCAGGCATTCCAGAACGGCCTTAAAGACCCGAAAGTTCAAAAGACACTGCAGGCTGCAGGTATCAATCCCATTGGCGGCCCGCCCAGCGTCCTGAAAGATCATATAAAAAGTGAGTACGACAAATGGGCAGACGTCATCAAATCACAGAATATCACCACCCAGTAGCAGACCTATGAAAATTATTGCAATTGAAACGATCAGACTTAAAACCCAGCCCAACCTGTTATGGGTACAGATTGAAACTGATGAAGGCTTAACAGGTCTGGGAGAAACCTTTCGTGGCGCACAGGCAGTGGAAACGTATATCCATTCGATGGCCGCACCGCTGCTACTTGGAAAGAATCCACTGGACATTGAACGCATACACCGCGTTCTGATGAAAGGTTATCTGGGATTCAATGGCAGTGGCGTTGAAACACGTGCGGCTTCCGCGATCGATATTGCGTTATGGGATCTTCTGGGCAAGTATCTGGGACAGCCTGTCTACCAGCTGTTAGGTGGTGCGTGTCATGATCGTATGCGAACATACAATACCTGCGCAGGGGTCGACTACAACGCTCAATCGGTTCAAAGACGGCTGATTGAAGCGGGTACATCACACGTCCGAGGAAAATACGACGACCAGATTGCCTTTATCGAAAGTCCCGGCGAACTGGCCGAGAGTCTGCTCGAAGAGGGCTTCGAAGCCATGAAGATCTGGCCTTTTGATGCGGCCGCGACAGAAACCAATGGGCAGTTCATCAATGCAAGGCAGATGCGCCAGGGGCTGGAGGTCTTTGAAAAAATCCGCCTTGCAGTTGGCGACCGCATTGAAATTATGTGTGAGTTCCATTCCATGTGGAATGTGACCTCCGCGCTTGCCATTGCCAGAGAGCTGAAACAGTATCGCCCGTTTTGGGCAGAGGACCCCATTAAAATGGATAGTGCGGGGGCACTGGCAGACTATCGCGATAAAGCCGGTATTCCGGTCTGCGGCAGTGAAACGCTCGCGGCGCAGAGCTCGTTCCGCGATCTTCTTGCGGCCCATGCGCTGGATATCGTGATGCTTGACCTGTCCTGGTGCGGTGGCATTACCGAAGCCAGAAAAATTGCCAGCCTGGCAGATGCCTATCAGAAACCGATAGCGCCGCATGACTGCACGGGACCCATCGTGTTGTGGGCGTCATTACATTTGGCATTTGCCTCATCCAATGCCATATTCCAGGAGGTGGTTCGCGCTTTCCTGAATTCGTTCTACAAAGACCTAGTCACGGAATTGCCGGTGCTGGAACATGGATTTTTGCTCAAGCCTGACCGGCCGGGGCTGGGCACGGAACTATCTCCCGCGGTCAGGCAGGACCCGGAAGCTGTCCTGAAGCGATCGACGCTGTAAGATCCAAGATCGACGCGGTAATATAGCAATACAGATAATTATTTTTAATAGAGGTGGATGCAGAGATGGCAGGTTTTGATCGTAACAAAATTCGTGAGGCATTAAACGGCATATCGGGGATTCTTGTTACCCCCTATGATTCGAAAGGGGAAATTGCACCTGACAGACTATCGCCGATTGTGGACAGGGCAATTGACGCTGGCGTACATGTGCTGGTCGCGAATGGCAATACAAGCGAATATTACAGTCTGCGCCAGAAAGAAAGCGAAGCCATGGTTGCGGCGGTGACTAAAGTCGTTAAGGATCGTGTTCCTGTGCTGGGAGGTGTGGGCAGGGGGATCTATGACGCTTGTGATCTGGCCCGGGCCTCGGCGGACGCCGGCGTCGATGCACTCATGATTCACCAGCCACCCGATCCCTTTGTTGCGCCTCGCGGCATACTTGCCTATGTTGAAGCCATTGCGCGCGTTGCACCCAATGTGCCATTGGTTCTGTATCTGCGAAATGAGAATATCGGAATCAAAACCATCGTGGAACTGTGCCAGATCTCGCAGGTTGTTGGCGTTAAATGGGCGTCTCCAACGCCAGTTCTGCTTGCTGAAGCGATTCGCAAAACCCGTGATTGCGATATCGCCTGGGTTGGCGGATTGGCGGAAACCTGGGCACCCGCTTTTTACGCGGCTGGCGCACGTGGATTTACATCCGGGCTAATTAATGTGTTTCCGGAAAAATCCGTTGACATTCATAATGCACTTGAAGGTGCAGATTATGAGACAGCCAGAAGCCTGATTGAAACGGTACTGCCGTTCGAGGAATTGCGCTCACAGGAAAATAACGGAACCAATGTCACGGTCGTGAAGGCGGCGCTGCAACTTATGGGGAATGACTGCGGCGCCACCCGCCCACCATCTGCCTGGCCCATGACAGAACCGTCGCTGGAAACGCTGAAAAAACTGGTAGAAACGCTGAAAGCGTAAATGTACGCTTTGCTCGGCGTGTTGTTGTAGCGCGTTCTGTCTGGAAAAATAAATAAAGAAACGGGCGTACCCGGATTTGCATCTCCGAGATACGCCCGCTCAGACCTATCAATTACGCGTTGCTGATTGCCAGCGTTTTCTTGCGTTTGGCGATGGCCTTGCCCACACCCACGATGAGCAGGGCGCCAATTACTTCTGCTGCCAGTTTCAACGCGGTGGATGGCTCACCAATGCGCTCCACGATAAAGATATCGGTGATCAGCATGCCACCTGCAATCCAGCCCAGCAATGCTGCGCCGAACGTGACCACAACGGGGAAGCGATCGATCAGTTTCAGAACCAGCGTACTGCCCCAGATGATGATCGGGATACTGATAACAAGACCAAAGATCACGAGGCCGATCTGATGACTCGGGTCTGCACCCTGAGCCGCGCCGGCAATGGCAATCACGTTGTCCAGGCTCATCACAAAATCCGCAATCAGAATCGTTTTGAACGCAGAAAAGACCGAAGTGCCTCCCTGAATATTGCCGTGCGCATCTTCATGCGGGATGAGCAATTTGATTCCGATCCAGACCAGCAGGAGCGCGCCCACGATTTTGAGAAAGGGAATGGAGAGCAGCGTCAGCGCGAATGCAATAAGCGCAACCCGCAGGATAATGGCACCAGCCGTGCCCCATAAAATACCTTTCATCCGCTGTTTTTCTGGCAGGTTGCGGCAGGCGAGGGCAATGACAACTGCATTATCGCCGCCAAGCAGGATGTCGATAAGAACGATCTGGAAAACTGCAGCCCAGCTAAGTGTTTGTAACATTTCAAGCATAAGTCACCTTGATTCCGTTTGGTTTGAAGTTGTAGTGGAACGGATCGGGACGTCTGCCAGGTCTTGCGTGCCGCAAGTGCATGCGGCTTTATCCAGAGGAGCGTCAGACAAAACAAAACGGCCTGATCCACAAGGACTCAGGCCATCATTTTTCAGAGGATGAACCTTGCCCTTGTTGGCAAGGTCTTGCTTGCAACACATTGTGTTGTCCAGGCACCGGGTGTTTGCATTGACTGCATGACAACCGTAATGACGATGCACCGGAAAGAAGCTACTCCCCTTGATGTCCACAAGTATAGCCGCAGAAGTCCCGATGTCAAGTGAAATACCAGGCTTTGCGGTAACAAAAATGCCGAATTCAGCGGGAATAAAAGAGAATCGTCGTAAAATAGAGCCACATTTAAACTCACCCGCAGGATTTCCCCATGTTTCCCAAAAGACTGACAGAAGGCTACACTTCTTTTCTGAATGGACGCCTAGAGCGCGAACGCGCCCGATATCAGAAGCTCGCGGAACATGGCCAGCAGCCTGAAATCATGGTGATTGGCTGTGGTGATTCGCGTGTAGCGCCGGAAACCATTTTTGATGCGGGTCCGGGCGAAATGTTTGTTATTCGAAATATTGCAAATCTGGTTCCGCCCTGTGAGCCGGATGTCGACACCTCCTACCATGGCACCAGTGCAGCCATTGAATTTGCCGTGAACGCACTGCAGGTCAAACATATTGTGGTCATGGGTCATGCCAGTTGCGGGGGCGT
>JBEBTQ010000333.1:0-4427 GCA_040393685.1 Advenella kashmirensis
TTTGCCGCAGTTCTCGAAAAGGCGGCCAAGGCAGGCTGAGTTGCGTTGTCGGCCGCTACGCATCCGGGCAACGGTGACGGCTACTGCATGCCTGTGCAGGGCAGTCTTCGGAAAATCCCAAGCTGCTTTGTTGTTAAAAAGCTTTAATTTTCACGAATATTGTTCTAAAATCGCAGAAATAGCAATATTTGTGCGCCTGTAACCGATAGCAACATCAGATTCGGTGCAAAACGCGTTGCGCATCGCAAATATGGCTATATTTAAATATCAGGTTTATTGAATATTGCGCGGGCATATGGTGTTGGAATCAGACATTCTGCTCATGTATTGCGCAAAATCAGAAAAAATCGTAATTTTATTTTTTCTATAGATAAATCATGATGTTATAATTTTATTCGCGATTTGATATCGCGTTTGAAATCCTGCCCGCATAAGGGCACCCGCCCACCGTTGTGGGCATAGGCCCTCAAAACCAGGAGGGCATCTCTGGAGACCTTAAAGGGTATATGGATAAAATTCTAGACTTTATTGCCGGTGGCATATTGCAACTTAGCTGGTGGCAGATTGTGCTCGTCACCCTCGTGCTCACGCATATCACGATTGCGGCAGTCACTATTTACCTGCATCGCAGTCAGGCCCACCGGGGGCTGGATCTACATCCTGTGGTTTCGCATTTCTTCCGTTTCTGGTTGTGGATGACTACCGGCATGGTTACCCGGGAATGGGTTGCCATTCACCGCAAGCATCACGCCAAGTGTGAACGCGAAGGCGACCCGCATTCTCCCATGATCTACGGTATCGACAAGGTGCTTTGGAAAGGGGCAGAGCTGTATCGTCAGGAAGCTGCCAATGAAGAAACGCTCAAGCGTTTCAGCCACGGCACACCCAACGACTGGGTAGAAAACAACCTTTATTCTCGCCACACGACGCTTGGCATATTCATCATGCTGGCCATCGACCTGCTGCTTTTTGGCGCTATCGGTCTGACCGTGTGGGCAGTTCAAATGGCATGGATTCCGTTCTGGGCGGCAGGCGTTGTCAATGGCCTGGGCCACTACGTGGGCTACCGCAATTTTTCCAGTCCCGACACGAGTACCAATCTGTTCCCTATCGGAATCATTATCGGTGGTGAAGAACTTCACAATAATCATCATGCCTATGGTACGTCTGCCAAGTTCTCCAGCAAATGGTTTGAATTCGATATTGGCTGGGGATACATCCGCATTCTGCAGGCCTTGCGCCTGGCGCAGGTCAAGAAGGTTGCACCCAAGCTCAAACTGGCTCGTGAAAAATCCGATTCAGTGACAGAGCAAACGTTGCAGGGCGTCATCACGCACCGCTATGAAATCATGGCGCGATACGCAAGCATGCTGCGACAGTCTGTTCAGTCAGAGATCAAACGGCTTACGAATGCCGGCGCCAACGATCAGGAACGTGAACTGCTCAAGAAAGCGGAATCGCGTCTGGGTCAGGCTGACGTTACCCTCAATCCTGCTGAGAAACAGGAACTGGACAATCTGTTGTCACAGAATCTCATGCTGGCCAAACTGGTTCATATGCGTGAAGAACTGTATCGTGTCTGGACAAGCTCAACCGCCAGCAGTGAACAGTTGCTACATGACCTGCAGGAATGGTGCCAGCACGCCCAGCAAAGCGGAATTCAGGGACTCGAACAGTTTGCCCTTCGCCTGCGTCGCTATGCCGCATGATCGGGCAGTTAAACCCTGAACAACTGGCAGCAGTAACCACTAGCGAGCAACATACGCTTGTTCTGGCGGGGGCGGGCAGCGGTAAAACCAAGGTACTTACCACACGTATGGCCTGGCTGATCCAGAATGGAAAGGTCAGCCCCTACGGTGTTCTTGCCGTTACCTTTACTAATAAGGCCGCGCGAGAAATGCTCACGCGGCTCACGGCCATGCTGCCGGTTGACACCCGTGGCATGTGGGTTGGTACCTTTCATGGTCTTTGCAATCGACTATTACGTGCGCATTATCGCGACGCAGGTCTGCCTCAGAACTTTCAGATTCTCGATATCGCCGATCAGCTGGCCGCCATCAAGCGCCTGATCAAAGCCAATGATATCGACGACGAAAAATTCCCTCCTAAAGACGTACAGCGATTTATCAATAATGCCAAGGAAAACGGTGAACGACCCGAGACGGTGGAAGTCTGGGATGCGCATCGCAAACGTCTGGCTGAGATCTATCAGCTCTACCAGGAGCAGTGTCAGCGCGAAGGCGTGGTCGATTTTGCCGAATTGTTGCTTCGTGCTTACGAATTGCTTTCGCGCAATGCGCTGGTTCGTGAGCACTATCAGCGGCGCTTTCGTTATATCCTGATCGATGAGTTTCAGGATACCAACACCCTGCAATACAAATGGCTCTGTCTGCTTGCAGGTGCCAACGCTTCACTTTTTGCAGTTGGTGATGACGATCAGTCTATCTATGCATTTCGCGGCGCCAACGTAGGAAATATGTCCGCATTCGAGCGTGATTATGCGGGTAATAATATCATTCGTCTGGAACAGAACTATCGTTCCTTCGGACACATCCTGGATGCAGCCAACGCGCTGATCGAACACAATACCGAAAGACTGGGTAAAAACCTCTGGACCGACAGAGGAGAGGGCGAGTTGCTGCGCGTCGTAGAACAGCCAACTGATCTGCTGGAAGCGCAATGGATCGTAGATGAAATTCGTGCCCAGATCAACGAAGGCCGCATGCGCAGCGAGATCGCTGTACTCTATCGCAGTAATGCTCAGTCACGACCCATTGAGCATGCGCTTTTTTCAGCACATATTCCTTATAAGGTTTACGGTGGCCTTCGCTTTTTCGAGCGTCAGGAAATCAAGCACGTGCTGGCCTATCTGCGACTCGTCGCCAGTGGCGATGACGATACCTCTTTTATGCGTGTGGTCAATTTCCCCGCTCGAGGCATAGGGGCAAGAACACTTGAAAACCTGAGTGATTCGGCGCGTCAGATTGGCTGTAATCTCATTCATGCTGTCGGTGCTGTTTCTGGACGGGGCGGCAGTAAGCTGGTCGCCTTTGCAGGTATGATCGAGGCGCTACGACACGAGGCCCAGGTGTTAAGCCTGCCGGAGCTCATCAAACATGTGAGCGATGTTTCGGGTATTAATGCACATTACGAAGCGGAACGTGAAGGCGCAGAACGGCTGGAGAATCTGGGTGAACTTATCAATGCGGCCATGGCGTTCTGCGCAGAAGAAAACCTGGAAGGCAAATCTGCGCTGGCTGAGGTAGAGCGCTCCGTGGCACCCGATGATCCGGATGCACCTTTCTCACGCGAAATTACTACGCCTTTATCACTCTTTCTGTCGCATGCTTCGCTGGAAGCAGGCGACAATCAGGCGCAGGCGGGTGAAGATGCCGTGCAGCTCATGACAATCCACGCAGCCAAAGGACTTGAGTTTGATTCTGTCTTTATTACTGGTGTGGAAGAGGGCCTGTTTCCTCATGAAAACAGCATGATGGCGGAGGACGGTCTGGAAGAAGAGCGGCGCCTGATGTATGTTGCGATTACTCGTGCCAAGGAAAGACTGACACTAAGTCTGGCGCATGCCCGGATGCTGCACGGACAGACGCGCTACAGTATGCGTTCGCGTTTTCTGGACGAATTGCCGGAAGATCACCTCAAGTGGCTGACCCCTCGCGCGCGCACGCAGGCCGAACCCTCCTGGGGCACGCGCCTGCACGTAGATGCACACGCCAGACCGTCTACAGGTCGTATTGAGCCTCGTGCACCGCGCACCATCAGTTCCGGCGTCAATGTCAGTGGCATCGAATACCGGATCGGACAGGGCGTACGTCATTCGCGCTTTGGGGATGGTACGATTATCAGACTCAGTGGGCAGGGTGCAGATGCGCAGGCAGAAATTGTCTTCCGGGACGCGGGTGCAAAGACCCTGGCACTGGCAGTGGCAAAACTGGATATTATTGCCGCTTAAGACCTGGTTAGCGGCATTGGGCAGGAGAAAGTTGGCCTGGCTATTGCCTGTTGACTATTGGTTTTTGGTCATTGGCAACGATCTTTGGAAACATCGACACCGTTCACGATTAAGCGATTAAGGAATAGTGATGAAAAAAGTAAATGGGCTTATCTTTGCCCTGATTCTGACTGTTGGTGCTTTGAGTGGATGTGCAGGCAGCGGCAATAGCAGCAGTAGCGCCTCGGATAGTGTCCGTGGCAAAAGCGGCGTGCAGGTTTACGGAACCATGGACACCGGTATCGGCTATCAATCCAGAACAATTTCGCGTGATTGAGACAAAACAGAAGAAATTTTCGTTGTCACAACACGAATAGATGGACATAATCGATAACTCGATGGTAGAATTCTTTTCTTCCTCAAAAGGCGGTTAGCTCAGTTGGTTAGAGCGCTACGTTGACATCGTAGAGGTCGCTGG
>JBEBTQ010000334.1:0-4397 GCA_040393685.1 Advenella kashmirensis
GCTTCAAATCCCAGACCATGAGGCAAAGGTTGTGCATACAGTCCGGTACGATAATAAATATCAATGAAATTGAGGCCAATTGCCTTCTGGGCAATCTGCACCTCGTTATCTGCAGGTGCTGCCACTTCTTCAGTGACGATTTTCATGACATCCACGTCGCCGTGTTCGCTGATCTGTACTTTTCTTGAAGACATTGCCACCCTACCCTCCTGAGTTTTATACGTAAGCCACAATGGTGAAAACAGATTAGTCTATTTAAGTCGATACGCTGTATTAAATCAACGGAGTCAGTTAAAATAATTATTATGATACAGTCAAAATCTGCTTAGGCAGCGATTAAAATGAATAAAGACAATTCATCCCCTTCCTCTGAGTCCGTGACCCGGGACGCCGCAGTCGTATGCAGCGCGGTCAGTGATGCCTGTGGCCCCCTATACAGTAATGCCGCCAACAATACGGGCCTGAAGAATATCGGATATCTGATCCGACTGAATTTTTCGTCCATTTCACAGATGATTGAAGCGGAAATGGAGCCCTTGGGCCTGACCGCTTCTCAGTGGCATCCCATTGCCATCATTGGCCTTGACAAGGCACGCACACCCGCCGGTGTTGCCCGCGTGGCGGAAGTTGACACAGGCGCCATGACGCGCACCTTGGACAGACTCGAGAAAAAAGGCTTTCTGAAACGCAAACGCTCCACGCATGACCGACGCGTCGTGGAACTGGAACTGACAGAAAAAGGTCACACCGTTACCGAAAAACTCATGCCGGCGGTGTCACGGGCCCTCAATGCCCACCTGAAAGGCTTTACCAACGAAGAAACCACGCTGCTGATCAGCTTTTTGCAACGAATGCAGCAAAATGGCAATCCCGATACTTATGAGCGGCTTGTAAGTGAACTGGAAAAGAACCAGGGCTGTGTGATTGCCTGCAATGAAGAAGGCTGACTTTCCATAAGCCGGGCACGGCGTCCATATCCCCTAAGCCGTGCGCGGCTTACATGTACCAGTAGCTGGGCGCGGCATGCATATCCGCCCGGCCCACCTGATTCATGTCAGCCTTCGATAAGTGCAACCGACGTCCATCAAGTCAGCGCTCGTTCGATCCGACGCCAGTTCATGCCAACGCCGGCTCGATCTGCATCAGCGTTTTTTCCCTATCAGTGAACCCAGTACGCCACGAATCAGCTGACGGGCGGCACCACGCACATAACTTTTCGCCACCTGCTGAACAACTCCGTCACGCCGCCCGCCACGTGGGCCGGTAGAGCCAAGCATCAGATCCTTGACCATACCCAATACGCCATCAGCGCCTGAACCGGCGGCGGCCGACTCTTTTGCCGATTGCTGGGGATTTTTTTCCTCCGCTCGCCGGGACAGCACCTCAAAGGCGGATTCACGATCTACCATCTTGTCGTACTTGCCACCAAATTGCGAGGCATTGCGCAGCGCCTGCCGCTCTGCGTCGGTCGCCGGGCCGATACGGCTGGCCGGCGGAAGCACCCAGCCTCGCTGGGTAATACCGGGACTGCCCTTGGCATCCAGAAACGACAATAGCGCCTCACCTACACCGAGTTCAGCAATAGCCTTGGTAATATCCAGATCGGGATTAGGCCGCATCGTTTCGGCTGCTGTCTTGACGGCCCGCTGATCGCGGGGCGTAAAGGCGCGCAAGGCATGTTGCACACGATTGCCGAGCTGACCCAGCACCGTATCGGGAATATCCAGGGGATTTTGCGTAACAAAAAAGACGCCTACTCCTTTGGAGCGGACAAGCCGCACAATCTGTTCAATTTTCTGCAACAAAGCATCTGGCGCATCGGTAAACAGCAGGTGCGCCTCGTCGAAGAAAAAGACCAGGCGCGGTTGCTCTGGATCGCCAATCTCCGGTAAAGCTTCGTAGATTTCGGCGAGCAGCCACAACAGGAATACGGCATAGAGCTTGGGCGACTGCATCAGTTTGTCGGCCGCCAGAATATTCACAATACCCTGGCCTTTTGCGTCGGTACGGATCAGATCATGAATGTCGAGCATGGGCTCGCCAAAAAAGTGATCCGCCCCCTGGGACTCAAGCTGAAGAAGCGCGCGCTGAATTGCGCCGACAGACGCGGCTGACACGTTGCCGTATTTCTGGCGCAGTTCGGCCGAGCGATCGGCGACATTCTGCAGCATGGCGCGCAGATCCTTGAGATCGAGCACCAGTTGTCCCTCATCGTCTGCCACCTTGAATACCAGATTCAGAACGCCGGTTTGCGTTTCATTCAGATCCAGCATGCGCGACAGAAGCAAGGGTCCCATATCGGAGACCGTTGCGCGTACCGGATGACCCTGTTCACCAAAAACATCCCAGAGCACGGTGGGCGCTGCGCCCCATTGTGGCGTGGGCAGATTGTATTTCTGCAGACGTTCCTGCAGTTTGGGGCTGTCCTGGCCCGCCTGGGAAATGCCGGTCAGATCACCTTTGACGTCGGCCATGAATACCGGTGTCCCGAGCCTGGAAAACGACTGGGCCAGAACCTGCAGCGTGACCGTTTTACCCGTACCGGTTGCGCCGGTAATGCATCCGTGGCGGTTGGCCATTTCAGGCAGGATAAAAACGTCCTGCTGACCGCTTTTTGCTATGAGTACCGGATCTGCCATGATTTTCCCTTTCAAATGTCGGCAAAACGACGTAAACAAGCCGTATTCTATAAAAGTTTATGACGGTTCAGGGTAAAATTCTGTATTTTGCTACTTCAAGAGTCAATCGAACCATGGCAGGTCACAGTAAATGGGCAAATATCCAGCACCGCAAAGGTCGCCAGGATGCCAAGCGTGGAAAAATCTGGACAAAAATCATCCGTGAGATCACGGTCGCTGCGCGCGCGGGCGGCCCTGACCCGGATGCCAACCCGGCCCTGCGCCTGGCCTGGGACAAAGCTACTGCTGCCAATATGCCAAAAGACAATATTCAGCGTGCCATTACGCGCGGCGCTGGTGGCAGCGATGGTGAGAATTACGAGTCCATCCGTTACGAAGGCTACGGTATTGCAGGTGCGGCCGTTATTGTCGACTGCATGACCGATAACCGCACGCGCACGGTATCCGACGTGCGTCATGCGCTTACCAAACATGGCGGCAATCTGGGACAGGATGGCTCGGTCGCCTTCATGTTCAAACATTGCGGACAGTTCATTTTCAGTCCGGACTATTCCGAAGACCAGATCATTGAAGTCGCCCTGGAAGCAGGTGCAGAAGATGTCGTCACCGATGAAGAAGGTTTGATTGAGGTGCTTTGCGAACCACCTGTGTATTCTGACGTGCGCGCCGCTTTCGAAAAGGCCGGTCTGAAGCCGGAAATGGAAGGCGTCATCATGAAAGCACTGAACGAAACGGAACTCACGGGCGATGACGCCCGCAAGATGCAGAAAATTCTGGATCAGCTGGAAAGTCTGGATGACGTGCAGGAGGTTTATACCACCGCTGTCTTTAACGAAACGGAAGAAGGATAAACCTGAATGAAGGCACTTGTAATTGGCAACGGCGGGCGTGAACATGCGATCGCCTGGCGGCTCGCACAATCTTCAAATATTACGCAAGTCTTTGTTGCGCCAGGAAACGGCGGAACTGCAACCGACCCGGCACTGACCAGTCTGCCCATTTCTGATCTTCAGGAACTGGCAGCCTTTGCCCAGAAAGAAGAGATCGCTCTCACGGTCGTTGGTCCCGAAGCGCCCCTCGCCGCGGGTGCGGTCGATCTTTTTCGCAGCAAGGGACTGCCGGTGTTTGGCCCCACCAAGGCAGCCGCGCAGCTGGAAAGTTCCAAGGATTTTGCCAAAGCCTTCATGATCCGGCACCACATACCCACGGCGGCATACGAGACTTTTACCGACCCCGCCGCTGCGCATGCGTACATCGACAAACAGGGTGCCCCCATCGTGATCAAGGCTGACGGGCTGGCCGCCGGCAAAGGGGTGGTCGTGGCTCAGACTGCAGATGAAGCACATGCTGCAGTAGACAGCATGCTGGGTGACGGATCTCTGGGCAGCGCCGGCGCCCGCGTGGTCATCGAAGAGTGCCTGGAAGGTGAAGAAGCCAGTTTTATAGTCATGTGCGATGGCAAACATGTGCTGCCCATGGCAAGCAGTCAGGATCATAAACGCCAGCTCGACGGCGACAAGGGCCCGAATACCGGTGGTATGGGTGCTTACTCTCCTGCCCCGATCGTGTCCGATGTGCTGCACGAGCGCATCATGAACGAAGTCATCTGGCCTACCATCCGCGGCATGAGCAGCGACGGCATCGACTATACCGGCTTTCTGTACGCCGGTGTCATGATTGGAGATGGCCCCGATGAAACACGCCCCATCAAGGTGCTGGAATTCAATTGCCGGATGGGTGATCCTGAAACGCAGCCTA
>JBEBTQ010000335.1:0-4269 GCA_040393685.1 Advenella kashmirensis
AAACGCGGCAATACCCAGCACGCCAAGCACGATCTGGAGAATTTTCTCTAACCGTGCGTAAGGCGTGTAGGTCACATTACAGGAATAAAGCGTCAGAACGCTGAGCAGAAAAGTCAGATCACCATAGCCGACGGCATTGTAAACGGCACTGGTCTCGGGGCGGATAAAGTCGGGAAGCGACAGATCCACGATAAAGCCAATGGCAAACATCAACCCGGCATAGACCCCAAAAATCGTATAGGCCAGCCATCTGCGGGGAATGTAACAGCACGCCGCCACCAGCAGGGGAAGCCCGGCAGAAAAGCGCAAGGCTTTCTCGAGACCGGCTCCATCGCCGTTTCCGGAGACAAGTTCAGACGACAGGACCGCGACCGCAAACACGGCGCACAGGATAAAAAGCGTAGAAAACGTTTTCAGTCTGAATGTGACCTGGTCAGGATTTAATGCCAGAACGTTAAAAAGCGACAGCGCCAGCAGAAAGTAAAACAAGGGACTGGGCACCTTCTGGGTACTCATGACAGCCAGCGGCATAACCAGCAATGCCAATACAAACAGCACAAATACAGGCGTCGCGATCTTCTTATTGGCAGTATGTGGCATTTGTACATTCTTTTCTGTCATATCGAATATCTCAATGTTGGCGTCCTGAGTTAACGAAATTATAGAACGGCTTGGGGAAACGCAGCCTTATTTGCGTTTGCCTGTAAAAACTATCCCGGTTCTGCAGCCGTCCGAAACCATTTTCTATTGGCCGGCAACAAATGCAACATCCTGTCTGTATCGAAGTAACAGGCTTCTGATAGAATCGAATTTTCACGCCATTTGTTGAATGAGCAACTATGAATAATCGTAATGTATTGCCCGACCTGATCGATCAGCTTCAGGTTGAATCCCAGGGAGAAGACGTATTTACGGGTGTCAGCACCGACATCTTCGGAACAGGCCGGATTTTTGGCGGGCAGGTGCTGGGGCAATCGCTCATGGCCGCCTCGCTCACGGTCAACCCTGGGCGGGCCGTACATTCCCTGCACTCCTACTTTCTACGCCCAGGCGATACCAGCAAACCCGTCCGCTACGAAGTGGAGCGCACTCGCGATGGCGGCAGCTTTTCTGCCAGGCGCGTCATTGCCTCGCAACTGGACCAGCCCATATTTATCATGAGCAGCAGTTTCCAGGGAGAAGAGCCGGGTTTCAACCATCAGTCAGCAGCACCCAGCGTGCCTGCTCCGGAAAAGCTGAAGAACGAGAATCAGCTGATTTCTGACATTCAGGACAAACTGCCGCGCCGTCTGGCCAGTCTGGTGGGGCGCGATTTTGCCATTGAAATGCGTCCGGTAGAGCCCACTCACATGTTCCAGCCGGGCAATTATGATCCCCAGGCGCATATCTGGTTCCGCGCGGCCGACACCCTGCCGGACAATCCGCTGCTGCATCGCGCCATGCTGGCCTATACCTCAGATTTTTACCTGCTCTTTACCTCGCTGCTGCCGCATAACCAGACGCCCTTCTCCAAAAGCATGCAGATGGCGACCATTGATCACGCCATCTGGTTTCATCGCGCATTCCGCATGGACGAATGGCTGCTCTACTCGCTGGAATCCCCCAGCGCAAGCAATGCCCGCGGTTTCTGCCGGGCGCATATCTTCAACAGCGCCGGAGATCTGATCGCCTCTACGACTCAGGAAGGCTTGATCCGGAAAGTACAGGAATAACCAATAGACAAAGGGGTGCTGGCGGCGCGCCCTCACTCACCAATAATCGCCTTCTGTTCATCTCCAGCCTTGCGGCGGTAGTCGGACAGAGGATCAAACTGTTCAATATTGATCCGCATGCGGGTGGTTTCAATCGCACCAAAAATCGACGCAAACGGCGTGTCCTTGGCATCCATGCCGTTAGCAATGACCACCAGATTGTCCGGCGGCGCCATGCGGGTGGGGTCAAACTTGATCCATCTGCCATCCAGATACGCCTCAAAAAGCGCATGGAAATCCTGAGGCGGCTCATCGAAATAAATGTAGCCAACACAGAACCGCGCCGGAATATTCAGTGCGCGGCAAAACGTAATGGCCAGATGCGCAAAATCACGACAAACGCCCTTGCGGCTTTCGAAAACATCCCAGGCTGACGTTGTGGAATCTGAACTGCCGGTCTGGTATTCAATATTGTCCTGAATCCAGTCAATAATGCTTTCCACCATCGCAATCCCGTCGCCCTGTCGTGAGAACAATTCCTGCGCCTGCTGTGACATCAGGTCCGATTCACAGTAGCGACTGGGCTTGATGGCCGCAATCACCTTTGCCGGCAGATCGGAAATTTCCTGCAACGGGGCCTGCGCAGGTCTGCTTTCGTTATTGATAACGGTGCGGGCCTTGTAATTGATGCGCACCAATCCGGGTGCCGCAGAAAAAGCGGCAAGGCGGTTGCGCATTGCGTCTTTGCTCAGGCGATAACGCAACGGCTGCGCCTGCCCCGATTCGGGTGTGTGGTCAATGTTGAGCTGCTCCTGCAGCACCAGCTGGTTCCTTTCGGAGACCAGCATATTCAGAAAAAATTCGCTTTGACTGGACACCTTATAGTCCAGAAAAACATGGATATCAGATACGAGCATATCAGCCCCCTGCTGTCTGTTATTTCGTTATTGCGGTTATTGCGGTGCTGCTGTTACTCAGCTATTGCAGTTACGCTACTGTAGTGATTACGCTCTTACTGTCATTTCGTTATGGCAGTTACTAAGCCATTGCTGTTATTGCACTATTACTGTTTATTCGTTCCGGATATTCATACGCGGCGCGACGCAATACCATTTTTATTTCTACGTCAGGATTTCATCAATGACTGCAGCGCAGGCCACAGGCCGCGTATCACATAAGCCGATCCCTGCTTGGACAGATGCGTCCCATCGGAATAGAGAAATTCCTTACGGTTGATCATCGTGACACACCGGCCGTTCTCACATAGTACTGAATAAGGATCAACGAACTCGACATTTTTATTATCACGCGCATACTCTGCCAGGCTGCGATTCAGCGCATAGGCATTGCCCTTTTCCTCATTGAGTTCCAGATATTTGGCGCATACCAGCGGCAAATAGCCTGGCCGATCCACGCAGGATGCCAGCCCAACCTGGGAACCCGCCCCCGGCGGGGCACCGATAATCACAAGCTTGTTATTCAGGCCAATGCGTTCATGAATGGCATCAAAGTTTTTTTTCAGAAACGCGATATAGGCGTCCGTATTGGGAAAATCAACACGTTTGCCATCAGGCGTTCCCATTGTCTTCTGATAGTTCTGGTAGCTGACGGCATAAAACAGCGGCGCACCAGACAGTTTCGCCTCATTCAGCGCATAATCAAGACGCTGCACACAATCCTTACGCGGGACGCCATCGAGCAAACGCGTATACCCGGGGCCGAAGAAACACCCGTCTTCAAAAGACGTATCCATCCATTTTTTGTGAGCGGTCAGTTCCTGATTCAGCCCGAAAGCATATTGCCGGGCATAGCTGTCGCCAAGAATCACACCTGACTTGCGCCGTCCGTTGGCATCGCCCAGTACCTGACTGCCCATGGTAAAGCCTTCACCACCATATTGTTCTTCATGAAAGCGCGGCGAACTGGCCATATGATCGGCAAAATAATCGTTCATGCGGGATGGCATGCCATTGGTCGTCATGATCAGCAGGGCCGGAATCAGGATCACTGCCAGTGCGGCAACGCGCTGAATCGTCTGCTTGAAATACCAGCTGTTCAGATCGATGCGGCGATACCGGTTCTCGACGAAAACGTACATCAGATAGCCGATAATGAAAGGCGCGATAACCAGCGCCCATTTTTCGCTCAGAAACAGGGGCCGATAAATAAAATATTTATAGAAAACAATAATCGGCCAGTGAATCAGGTACATGGAGTAGGAAATCAGCCCTACCGTGACCATGGCGCGGTTTCTGAAGACGTTGCCCAGAAAACGCGCAGGACTGGCATAAATACACAGGGCAGCTCCAATGGACGGCACCAGCGCATGCAGACCGGGGAAGGTGGTGGTCTTGTCGTACACGAAGACACTGTACAGCAGTAGCGCAATGCCAACTGCCATCAGAATTTCATACAGCATATCACCCGGCGTATTACGCTTGCGATATTCAACGGCGAATATCATCAGTCCGCCAATGGCAAACTCAAACACGCGAAATGGCGTCAGATAATAATTGGCCGACGTGTCTACCGTCAGATACCACTGCGACAAGGCCAGCGATGCGATGCCCAGCAGGAA
>JBEBTQ010000336.1:0-4231 GCA_040393685.1 Advenella kashmirensis
GCGACCGCTCGCAGGCAGAGCGCATCAAGGCGCTGGAAGGATTCAAGTCCGGCGATATATCTGTCCTGGTTGCAACAGACGTTGCGGCGCGCGGGCTGGATGTGGTCGGATTGCCCTGTGTCATCAATATGGACCTGCCCTATAACGCCGAAGATTACGTTCATCGTATCGGCCGCACCGGCAGGGCGGGCGCCAAGGGCGAAGCCATCGCCTTCTATACGCAGTCCGAAGAGCGACTGCTGGAAGACATTGAAAAACTGATTAAAACACCCGTGCCACGCGGGGTGCTTTCCATTCCGGAAGTATTTCTGGCACGGGGACATCATCCATCCCGCGCCGCATCCGGCAAGCCGGAGCGCTACAAAAAAACCTTTCCGGCTTCTCGTGCGGCGCCCATTGACGACTTCTTCTTCCGTCCTTACGAACCTTCAAACAAGAAAGCGCAGCCTGCACCAACACAGGCACCTGCCAATCATCGCCAGGAAAGTAACGGTCCCCGGCCTATGCTAGCGGTTTTGCTGGGCGGTCGCCCCCAGAACGACAATTGATGTTTCAGTCGCGTTCGGAAACTTGAAAGCGCGACCCTTCATTCCTATCTTTATCAGGCAGAGGCCGACAGCAATTCGCGCAGATCGGCCGGCCCTTCTGCGCGGGTATCAGGCTCATCGGTGATCGCCTGCAGCATGCGTTCAAGATGTCCGATGTAGGGCAGCATGGTTCCAAAAAACCGCGTCTGTCCCTCGGATTGAATGAGCAGGGTGGGGAAGTTTTCTACATCCAGATCATCCAGAAGCTGTGGATTGTCTTCAATATCAATCCACAGAAACAGATGCTGGGGATAGCGTTCGCTGAGGGTCTCGAATGCGCCGCGGTAATCGCCGCAGGTGTCACACCAGGCGGCGCAGTAACAGGCAATAAGCCAGGTATCCGGATTGTCCAGTGCGGCATGCACGTCAGTGGCGTGCTGCCCGGGATCTTGAATGAACATGTTGGGTCACAGCAAAGGGGAGAATTATGCAAAATAGTACACCATTCCGGTCGCAAGCAGATAGCGGCCCCGCGTCGCTGCCGCGTTCACCGTACGATGGCGTGGGCAGAGCGTTTGGCCGGGCCATGGTCTCGCAGATGCAGCCCCGCATGTTGCTGGCATTGTTGCTGCCCTTTGCTGCGGCACTCATTGCCATGCTGTTTTTTGCCCGCTTCCTGTGGGGTCCCGTCACCGATTGGCTGAATGTGTTCGCCACACAATCAGATCTGGTGAGTGAAGTAGATGGCTGGATGCTGAGTGCAGGTCTGTTTTCCCTCACTGCCTATGTCGTCCACATTCTGGTGTTCGTCATTATGGTCACAGTGGGTAGTAGCATCGGGCTGCTGATTGCCGCTGTGTTGGTGATGCCGATGGTGGTCGGCCACGTGGCCAGAACCGATTATCCGCAATTGCAGCGTCAAGGCAAACAGGTATTTGTGTCGAGTCTGATGAATTCCGTCAAGGTGATCGCCGTATTCTCGGTCGGCTGGCTTGTTACGCTGCCCCTATGGCTGATTCCGCCGGTTGCCGTGCTGCTTCATGTTTTCTGGTGGGCGTATGCATTCACTCACATGCTGCGTTTTGATGCGTTGGTAGAGCATGCCACGCGCGAAGAACGTGCGCAGATCATCAGCCGGACACGTGGCGGTGGCTGGGCGATTGGCGTTGTCTGCGCGCTGATCAATCTGGTTCCCCTGACCTGGATTGTGCTGCCGGTCTTTACGTCTCTCGTGTATGCCCATCACGGTCTGGATGCGCTGGATATGCTGCGTCGGCAACGCCCTGTGCCCCTGCCTGCAAATTCCGATCTTTAGCGTTAGAATAGCGTGATCCGGAATCCGGCCCTCGGAAATCGGTCATCAACAGGACGCGTATCATGAATGACAAGGCAGCTCGTAAAATCAGTTTGATTATCGTTGGCGATGAGATTCTTTCTGGTCGACGCCAGGACAAGCATTTGTCCAAAATCATTGAGCTGCTTTCGGCGCGTGGCATGCAGTTGTCACGGGCAGAGTTTCTGCCGGACGATCTTGAGACTTTGATTGCAGCCTACAAGCGCAGTTTTGCTTCGGGCGATATCGTATTCTCAAGCGGCGGCATTGGTGCCACCCCTGATGATAAAACCCGTACCGCCGTTGCGCAGGCATTGGGTGTGCCGCTGGCGCTGCATCCCGAAGCAGAGGTGCTCATTACCGAGAGGTTTGAGCAGCTCGCACGCGAAGGGCGCGGCACGCATGATCCTGGCTCTCCGGAAAATCAGCGCCGACTGGCCATGGGTGTTTTCCCCGTGGGTTCAGAGATCGTACCCAATCCCTACAACCGCATTCCTGGTTTTTTCATCCAGGATCATACGTTCGTGCCCGGCTTTCCTGAAATGGCGTGGCCGATGGTGGAATGGACGCTGGATAACCGCTATGCCGATTATCAGAATCTGCGCAAACTGGTTTCGCACAATATTCTGGCTTATGGCGTTCCTGAGAGCAGAATTACGCCGGCGCTTGAACATATCGAATCGAACTGGTCCGGTATTGCGACCTTCAGTCTGCCTACCATGGGCAAGGGCGCGGGCGCGTATATCGATCTGGGCGTCAAGGGAGAAGAACCTGCTGCCAGTGCTGCATTCGATTATCTGAAAGGAGAAATCCTGCGCGTCGGCGGCCGTTTTCATCCGGACAAACCCGCATAAGCGCCCATATTGTCGCAGCTTAACCTCTATTGCGACATTCCAGGGTTTCCATTTTTCACAATATGGGATAGAATATATTGCACTGCAATATTCTGATGATCCCTTATGGCTAATCGGCTCTTAAACGCACAGGAAAATCCGGAAACCCAGACCCTGGACGCGACTCCTGTTATCACCATTCAGGTACTTGAACGTACCATGAAAGTGCTGGACGTTCTGGCGGACCAGCCTCATCCCGTATCCCTTAAAGAGATCGCTGCCCTGACACGTTTGCATGCGTCTACGGCGCACCGCATTCTGAACGATCTGGCAGTAGGGCGCTATGTGGAGCGTGTCAACAACGGCATGTACCAGCTGGGCATTCGCCTGCTTGAGCTGGGCGCGCTGGTCAAGGACCGTCTCAACGTACGGGACGTAGCACACGATTATCTGCAAACACTGCATCACCTTACCGGACAGACCGTCAATCTTTCCATTCAGCAGGGCGACGATATCGTTTATATCGATCGTGCCTGGAGCGAGCGTTCGGGCATGCAGGTCGTGCGTGCCATCGGCGGACGTGCACCGCTGCATCTGACGTCTGTCGGCAAACTTTTTCTGGCCTCTGCCGATGCACGCTATGTGCGTGCCTACGCGACGCGCACGGGCCTGTCCGGAAACACCCGCAACAGCCTGACTGATCTGGAGCGCCTGGAGCGTGATCTCAGCTTTGTGCGGCGTCACGGTTACGCCCGGGATAACGAAGAGCTGGAACTTGGCGTACGCTGTATCTCTGCCGGCATTTATGATGATTCGGGCAAACTCGTCGCGGGCCTGTCTATCTCCGCACCGGCTGAAAGACTGCAGGAAGAGTGGGTGGAAATGCTCGTCAGTACTGCTGCCAAGATTTCTTCTGCGCTGGGGTACGAATAAGTTCGTGCGTGTCACAGCAGGGTCATGCACGGGACCTATGATTTATTGAAAGTCCCGCCTGACCCTGTCGTACAAGGTTATTTTCCTCTTGCAGTTTTCGCATTTGTGCGGCGCACAAAAAATCCTTGACGTCAGGAAAATTTCAGCTATAATTTTAATTGTGCAATGCAACAATATGGGTAGGTAGCTGTAGCCCAGGACGTGAATAAAACATTGCGCCTATGCAGCAAGCCGTTTTCTGCAGATGTTGCCGGGTATCCGCTGGCCGTCTGCCAAACTGACATCAAACTATCTACCAGGAGAGAATTATGAGCGCTATTCCACAACAAATTATCGACCGTCAAAAATCTGCACTGAACGCTGCAGTGGCGGTACAGGGTTCCCTGTTCAACGGTTTCGAAAAGCTGGTTGACCTGAACCTCAAAGTAATCAAAGCAACGCTGGGTGAAGTGGCTGAACAGTCAGCTCAGGCCACCGAATTGAAAGATCCTCAGGAAGCCGCTGCATTTGTGTCTTCTCTGGCACAGCCCAATTCAGAAAAAGCCATTGCCTACACCAAACATGTTTACGAAATCGTTTCCGGCGTCAGCAATGAACTGATCAAA
>JBEBTQ010000337.1:0-4224 GCA_040393685.1 Advenella kashmirensis
GGGCTGGCAACTGGTCATTGTGGCTGCAGCGATCACGCTGCCGGCCGGCTAAACCACCAGCAAAGAATATGCCGAGCTTGAATGGCCCATCGATCTTCTGATTACGCTGGTCTGGGTCGCCTACGCCATTGTCTTTTTCGGGACGATCGTCAAGCGCAAGATGAAGCACATTTATGTGGCTAACTGGTTTTATGGTTCCTTCATTCTCACGATTGCGATCCTGCATATTTTCAATAATATCGAGTTGCCCTATAGCTGGTTCAATTCCTATTCTGTTTATGCCGGTGCGCAGGATGCGATGGTGCAATGGTGGTATGGCCATAACGCCGTGGGTTTTTTTCTGACGACCAGTTTTCTGGGCATGATGTACTACTTTGTACCCAAGCAGGCCAATCGTCCGATTTATTCCTATCGTCTGTCTATCGTGCACTTTTGGGCGCTGGCCTTTACCTATATGTGGGCGGGTCCGCACCATCTGCTTTACACCTCATTGCCCGACTGGACCCAAAGCCTGGGTATGGCATTCTCGCTGATCCTGCTGGCCCCATCCTGGGGGGGCATGATTAACGGCATCATGACCCTGTCCGGTGCCTGGCACAAACTGCGTACCGATCCGATCCTGAAGTTCCTGGTGGTTGCGCTGTCGTTCTACGGTATGTCAACCTTTGAAGGTTCCATGATGTCCATCCGTACCGTGAATGCACTTTCCCATTACACGGAATGGACGATCGCCCACGTGCACTCCGGTGCGCTGGGCTGGGTCGCCATGATTACCTTTGGCAGCCTGTACTACATGATTCCCCGTCTGTATGGACGCGAATCCATGTATAGCAAATCATTGATCGAGGCCCATTTCTGGATGGCAACCATCGGTGTGGTGCTGTATATCGCTTCCATGTGGATTGCCGGGGTGATGGAAGGACTGATGTGGCGTTCAACCGAGGCGGACGGCACGCTGACCTACGCCTTTGTTCAGGCGCTGGCTTCCAAATATGTGCTGTACATCATCCGTATTCTTGGCGGGATATGTTTCCTGAGTGGCGTCCTGGTCATGTTCTACAACATGGTGATGACGATCAAGGGGCGCAAGGGTGTCAATCCGCAAGTGCCGGCCTTTGTTGGCCACGATGCCCGTACTGTTCAACCCGCTGCGGCTGTATAAGGGAATTATCATGACGAATCAAAAAACGCGTTTGTTTACCCATGAAACACTGGAGAAAAACGTCGGGCTTCTGATTATTTTTTCGATCCTCGTCGTTGCCGTTGCCGGCCTGGTGCAAATCGTGCCCCTGTTTTTCCAGCACTACACAACCAAGGCGGCACCCGGTGTAGAGCCGTTGCAGGCGCTGCAGATTATCGGCCGCGATGTGTACATCAAGGAAGGCTGTGTTGGCTGCCATTCCCAGCAAATTCGGACACTGCAATCCGAAGTCTCCCGTTACGGCCCTTATTCGGTGGCGGGTGAGTTTGTCTATGATCACCCCTTCCTGTGGGGCTCCAAACGTACCGGACCCGATCTGGCGCGTGTTGGCGGGCGCTACTCGGACGAATGGCACCGCATCCACTTGCGTAACCCACGCGATCTGGTGAAGGAGTCCAATATGCCCGGCTATTACTGGCTGCAGAACAAGGACATATCCAATGAAAATATTCAGGCACGCATGAAAGCACTGCGTACCCTGGGTGTGCCTTATACCGATAAGCAGATCAGCGAAGCGCCGGCTGCACTCAAGGGTAAAACCGAAGAGGACGCGATCATCGCCTACCTGCAAAGCCTGGGCGTTGGCTATCTGTCTGCACTGCGTCAACAAGATGCAGCCGCATCCAACTAAACCAGTACGAGGACAGGTGAACACATGGACATCGCAATCGGGATCATGACCATCGTATCCATTATGACGTTTTTCGGGATCATTGCCTGGGCCTGGTCCGGGCATCGCGTGAGCGATAACGACGAGGCAGCGCGTCTGCCGTTCGCCGTCCCGGATGAAGTAACGACAACGCGTGGTGAAAGGTAAAAAAAATGAGTGATTTTTTCAGTAATTCCTGGGGTTATTACATTGCCATCGTGTCTCTGGCCGGGGTGGCGTGGTGCGTGTGGCTGCTGTTTACGCAGCGTCGATGGCTCAAGAGCGCAACACCGCAGGTCGAAGATACCGGTCATGTGTGGGATGAAGACCTGCGTGAGCTGAATAATCCGGTGCCGCGCTGGTGGACCGTCATGTATCTGGGGCTATGTGTGATAGCACTCAGTATCATGCTGCTGTATCCGGCTCTCGGTTCCTATCCGGGTCTGCTCGGCTATACCTCTGCGAAACAGGTGGTCGCCGAGAGGGAGGAACTGGCCGCGCAAATCAAGCCGCTGTTTGAGAAGTTCTCGGCTTTGTCGGTACCGGAGCTGGCCAGGAATCCGGAAGCGAATGCTATCGGCAAACGATTGTTCCTGAACAACTGTGCGCAATGCCATGGTTCTGATGCCAGGGGCGCACCGAACTTTCCCAATCTGACCGACAGCGACTGGCTTTACGGAGGCACACCGGAAGTCATTATCAAATCCATCACCGATGGCCGTCATGGTGTCATGGCGCCGCTGGCTGCCGCGATTACACCCTCGGAAGCCAATGCAATCGCGCATTATGTGCGATCGCTCTCGGGGCTGGCCAGTGATCCAACGCTGCTGGCAGCAGGCGAGGCAGGGTTCAAAAAAGTATGTTTCGCCTGTCACGGCATGGATGCCAAGGGCAACCAGGCGCTGGGGGCACCCAATCTGACCGATGACATCTGGCTTGGCGGCAGCTCCCGCGAGACCATTGTCAATACGATTTTGAAAGGACGCCAGGGTGTGATGCCGGCACAGAAACATATTTTGTCTGAAGATCAGATCCGTATGCTGGCAGCCTATGTTTGGGGCTTATCCAATAAATAATCACGCCTGGAAAAATCGATAATCATGTCTGATAAGCAACCAGAGCAGTCTGCAGCAGAGGAGGTGCCGGCCTGGCAACCACCACGATTGGTGCAGGCACGGGCCGCCGCTGCCGATGATAGCAATATGCAGATCGAAGAGATCCGTGCAAAAATCTATCCGCGTTCCGTGACCGGTGTCTTTGCCAAATGGCGGATTATGCTTGTGCTTGCCACGCAGGCGATTTTCTATGGCTTGCCCTGGTTGCAATGGAATGGCCGTCAGGCAGTATTGTTCGATCTGGCCGAGCGCAAATTCTATATTTTTGGCATTGTGCTCTGGCCACAAGACGTGTTCTATCTGGCCATCATCCTGATTATTTCGGCTTACGGCCTGTTCCTGTTTACTGCGCTGGCCGGCCGGCTATTTTGCGGGTATGCCTGTCCGCAAACGGTTTATACCGAAATTTTCATGTGGATAGAGCGCAAGGTTGAAGGCGATCGCGTTGCCCGCATCCGGCTTGATGAATCGCCAATGAGCATGCGCAAGTTCAGAATAAAGGCAACAAAGCATTTTTTATGGCTATTAGTCGCCTGGTGGACGGGGTCAACATTCATCGGCTATTTTTCTCCCATTCGGGAACTGGGCGTTGCGCTCATCCATGCTGATCTGAGCTTCTGGCAGTGGTTCTGGATGATCTTCTACTCTTTTGCGACATGGGGTAACGCGGGCTTTCTGCGCGAGTCCGTCTGTAAGTATATGTGCCCCTATGCACGCTTTCAAAGCGTGATGGTCGACAAGGACACCTTTGTCGTGACCTATGATCGGATTCGCGGTGAGCCTCGCGGTCGTCGCTCTAAAAAAGTGGTTCCCAGCGAAGTCGGGTTGGGCGATTGTGTTGACTGTACCATCTGTGTGCAGGTCTGTCCTACCGGTATCGACATTCGGGACGGTTTGCAGTACATGTGCATTGGCTGCGGCGCCTGTATCGACGCCTGTAATCAGGTGATGGATAAAATGAATTATCCGGCGGGGCTGATCCGCTACACCTCCGAGAGCGGCATGCTCGATGGGCTTGATAAAAAGCAGGCACGCCAGCGTTTATTCAAGCCGCGCATTTATGTTTACATTGCGCTGCTGAGTGTGTTCATTATCGGCCTGCTTGTTTCGCTGTCGCTGCGTTCACCGCTAAGAGTAGATATTGTGCGGGATCGGGGTGTGCTCGGACGGGAAATACCGGGGGGCCTGATCGAGAATGTCTACCGTATACAGGTGATTAATATGTCGGAACAGGATCAGAAATTTGTTCTGAAAGCCAC
>JBEBTQ010000338.1:0-4216 GCA_040393685.1 Advenella kashmirensis
TCAGAGTCTCCTGGGGTAGTATTTTTGGCGGTGTTGTAACTGCATTAGCCGTTTCATTTCTTCTTTCACTGCTCGGATCAGGGCTGGGTCTTTCAGCGGTCGACATATCTACTGCCGATGCGCCAGACGGAATAGGTACAGGCATCCTTGTCTACACCGGCCTGTCTGTTCTTGTCAGCCTTGCGCTGGGCGGGTACGTAGCCGGGCGCTTGTCCATTCACGAAGGCTGCATCCATGGTTTTCTTGCATGGGCTGTGTCCATTCTGCTGGCGGTCATTCTTGCCAGCATGCTGGTAAACAGCGCATTCAACGCTGCCAGCAGTATTGCAGGCTCTGTTGCGTCTGCCACGGGATCTATTGCTTCCGGAGCCGGCAGTCTGATCGGCAAAGGCGCCTCTGGTGCAGCTGACATGGCCAAAAATGCTTTTGGTGACATCAATGTGGATACCCAATCGGCATCACAGAATGCGGATCAGCAGGTTCAGCAGGTGTTGCGCAAAAGCGGTATTCCGGAATTGCAGCCTGAATATCTGGGGCAGCAACTGGAGGCCGTAAAAAGTGATGTCACCGAGGCCGGAAAAAAACTGGTTCAGAATCCGGATGATATCGACGCCATCAGCAAGGAGCTGGTCGATAAAATCAAAGCGCGCGGTGAAAATATCGGCAAGGAAATCAACAAGGACGATCTGACACAAGCGTTCAAAAACAATACCGATATGACAGATGAAGAAGCTTCCCAGGCGGCTGACAATGTTATTCGTGCCCGCCAGGAGACCGTGAAGACGGTTCAGGAAGGCATCAACAATATCGACAAACAGATCGAAGAAGCGAAGGTAAAGCTTGAACAGGCCAAAAAAGAGGCGCTTGAGCAGGCTGAGCGGGCCAAAAAAGCCGTCGCTCAGGCTTCCATCTGGTCCTTTGTTTCCCTGCTGATCGCGGCAATCCTGTCTGCGTTCATGGGACGTCTGGGGGCTGCCCGCTCACGTCGCCTTCTGCTTCTGGCTGAATCCGACGACGTATATGTAACGCGCCGTACCGAGACCGTGGCACCGCAAGGCGATGTTTCCACACGCAGTGATATTCCTCCCAGAAGCGATGTCACGCCTCGCCGCGATCTTTGATCTTTGATCTGTAATCTGCAAAACTGCGCTTCACCATGTAGTTTGTGACATTGCAGTTGCAGCATTTTTAACAAAACGTCATTCTTTAAAAAACGTCGCCAGCCCTGCGGGGCTGGCGTTACTTTTCATTATGACTGATCTGCAATCCACATCCGCACCTTCACTTCCCGATACGCCACCATTCAGGGAAACAGTGTTATTGCCTGCCCCTCTTCCCATGGGTCATATTTTTTCATCACACGGTCAAACAGGTCGGACGCCTTCCAGTTCTCCAACCACTGAAGCACGCGAGGCCAGACCTGGGATTCAAACCAGGCAAAATCAGTATGTGCATATTGCCTCACAAATGGCAGGATTGCCATATCCGCAAGACCACAATGGGCGCCCGACAAATATGGCGTATGTGATAACAGTCTTTCGATATCCATTAACCAGTCTGCAGCCGCATCGCGATGCGACAGGCCATTTTCCAGCGAATAACGCTGCGGATACTTATACCGGTCCAGATGGAATTTGAAAATCTGCTCACAGGCGTCGATCAATGCCAGACTGTCATTCAGCGATCCAGCAGAGGGAGCAAGCCACGATTGAGGATCGTTCTGCCTGAGTGCCCAGAGCATGATATCCAGGCTTTGCTCAATCACTTTTTCTTCGCGAGTAATCAGAACGGGTACGGTTCCCTTCGAAGAAGCCGCCAGCATGGCTACCGGCTTGTCGCGCAACACGATTTCGCGCAGCTCACAGGTTTGTCCGCTCACCGCCAGTGAGAGCCGTGCTCGCATGGCGTAAGGACATCGGCGAAAGGAATACAGAATGGGAATTGACGTAGTGGACATAGGCAACAGCAAAAAACAATGCCCATCAGATTACGATGGGCATCCTTGAACTGACTCTACCATATTTGCAAATGCGAAAGTGCTGCCGGGCTATTTTTTGGTTTGTTCAGGCGTTGTCGGCGATTTGAGTGAAGCCATTGCCTTTTCATAGTCAGCGTGCGCAGCAGCGCGGTCCTGACCACCGTATTCGACGCTAAGGTACTCGACAATTGCAGGAATCATTTCTTCCTGTATCGGTGCCTTAAACACATCCTTCATTTTATGTACCGTAGCACTCCAGTATGCGGGAGACGAGTTCGGTGGCTGCGAGGACGCATATTGCGACGAATGACAGATCATGCACAGTCCGCTGGCTGTCTGAAATCCCGGCAGATCACTTTTTTTATACGTTGCCGTTTCACGCGGAAATTCAACGCCTGCGGCCATGCCTGCAAACGGCAGCGACGCACAACAGGCCGTCAGCACGCAGAGTATCGGTTTATTGAAATATCTCATTTTTCGGCTCCTTATGCAGCCTGCACTTGAATCTGCTCAATGCGATTCATGCGATAACCTGCGGGATTCCAGTTGGCATTTAATGGCTGCGTTTCGCCCTTCTGATTCGTCGCGCGAACCATAAGCTTATATGCCCCCTTCTCGGGGGGTGTGAACTCGCTGGTCCATTCCCGAAACGAATACTTGCTGATTTCTTCTCCCAGTTTCGTATTGTTCCAGGAAGCTCCACCATCTGTAGAAAGCTCAACGGTTTTAATACCTGCACCACCGTCAAATGCTATACCACGCAACGCCATAGGTTTTCCTACTGTTGCCTGCACATCGTTGGCCACATTCGTGATAAAGGACCTGACGGAAAAGCGCTCTATCGGGATGGACTTTTCGGGTGCCTCTCCTGGTTTGACACAATGACAATCATTATCGGGAATCCGGTAGGCCTTGCTCATCCAGAATCCGTCAAAGACATCATCCATGACCTCGATGTCGTTCACATGTTTAACCCAGTACGTACCATAGTAACCAGGAACCACAAGGCGCAGAGGAAAGCCGTTAAGCAAGGGAAGATCTTCATCATTCATGGCCCAGGCCAGCATCACTTCTCCGTCCAGGCCGTGTTCAATATCCAATGCCTTGATAAAGTCCGGTCCTCCGGGAACCGGTGGCTTGTCCAGCCCGTTGAATGCAACCTGTTTTGCCGACTTCGCAACACCTGCCCGCTCAAGCACATCCTTGAGTGCAACACCCTTCCAGCGTGCATTACCCATGGCCCCATGACCCAACTGTCCGCCATTAATACGCGGCTCAAAAAAGCCACGGCTGTTGCCCGAACATTGATGCACCGCCGTTATTTCCTTGATGGGAAGTTTCTTCAGTTCGTCCAGCGACAGTTCCAGGGGAGTATTGACCGAACCGTGAATTTTCAGGCGAAATGTTTTCGTGTCGACTTCATTTGGAATGCCGCTCCAGTGATAGCGAACGAAGAATGCGTCATTGGGGGTAATGAGACCTTCATTGAAAACAGTGAAAGGCGTTTCCAGCTGGGGCGGCCGATTGGTCAGAACAATGAGAGGACGTTTCCCCGGAAATGCCTCAAGACTGCGCTCCCCATTGGCAAATGGCAGTGTGATTGTGTCTTTTTCTGTCGCGGCAAATGCATTTCCCAAATTCATGGAGGACCAGAGCCCAATGCTGCCGTAACCCGCTGATTTCAGAAACCGCCGTCTGGCAGCGCCGTGGTAGCTATCCTTTTGCATGTCTCTTCCTTTTATTTCGTTTGCGAACTGGCACGGCCTGCTTCCTGCCTGCCAGCCCGGCTTTCCCGGAAATCTGACAGTTCGACCAGCCAGGCCGCAATATCAGGCATTCAAACCAAAGCCGGGAAATTCATATATATGACTTTTATCGCATATATTACTACAGGTAATTAGACATGTATAGCACCAGCGGTACCCGCACGATGGAGCCAGCCAAAAAAATGCCGGCGGAAAGAACTCGCCGGCAGATAATTGTTCGAATGAGCGTCTGTCTGAATATTATTCGCCAGAAATAAAGGAATACATGACAGAGGAATTTATTTCGTATGAACCTAAGCCATATAAATTAATGACGAATAAACTGATGACAGATTAATTCTTCGCGAATGAAATAAAGTGCCTGCAGAAGAACGGCAGTCAAAAAATGACTGACGTTCCTCACAGTGTTTATCGGTGGTGTTTAGCGTAGGTGCCGTGGTTATTGACATGGCCGCGCGGTCCGCCCTGACGA
>JBEBTQ010000339.1:0-4212 GCA_040393685.1 Advenella kashmirensis
TCTTCGTCTATGCCGGCGACCACGCCAATGTCGGCCAGACCTTCGCTGACCAGACTCACAATGCGATAGCTCAGGCGCTCGCGCAGTTCCACGCTCACATCCGGATGAAGCGCCAGATAGCGGCTCAGGATATCGGGCATGAATTCATTCATTGCAGTTGTGTTTGCGTACACGCGGACCTTGCCCTTGATGCCTTCGGCGAATTCACGGATATCTCCGCGCAGATGTTCAAGCTGACGCAGCACAATATGGGCGTGGCGCACAAACGCTTCGCCGGAAGGGGTCAGGGTGACGCCCTGGCTGTTACGGTAGAGCAGCGCCGTGCCCAGATTGTTTTCCAGATTCTTGATGCGATTGCTGGCTGCGGGCAGGGACAGACAGGATCGCTCGGCACCCCGGGTCAGGCTGTTCACTTCACTGATGTGAACCATCAGCTGCATGTCCGTCAGATCAAAATGCATCGCCATCTGCGGTGCTCCTTAATTTTCGCTAAAGTCTTTGTTAAGCAAACAGCAATATCCAGAACCGCCGTATTCTGTCAAAGTACAGGCTGTTCCTGTTTATTTCTCCGAGGTTCCCGCCGTGCAACATCAAGCTGACGCTTTCCAGGACATTCGCGATGCCATTCGTGATTTGTGCGCCCAATTTCCAGCCGAGTATTTTCGTGAAATCGACGAAAAACGCGGTTATCCCGAAGCTTTCGTCAACGCGCTCACAGAAGCGGGCTGGCTGGCGGCCCTGATTCCCCAGGAATATGGCGGCTCGGGGCTAAGTCTAACTGAAGCCACGGTCATCATGGAGGAAATCAACCGTTGCGGGGGTAATTCCGGAGCCTGCCACGGTCAGATGTACAACATGGGCACACTGCTGCGCCACGGTTCCGATGAGCAGAAGAAAAAGTACCTGCCGCAAATTGCCACAGGCGAATTACGTTTGCAATCGATGGCGGTGACCGAGCCCACTACCGGTACCGACACCACCAAAATCAAGACTACCGCAACGAAGAAAGACGGCCGCTATGTGATTAACGGTCAGAAGGTTTGGATTTCCCGCGTGCAACACTCTGATCTGATGATTCTGCTGGCCCGCACCACACCGCTGGATCAGGTCACCCGCAAGTCTGAAGGCATGTCCATTTTTCTGGTGAATATTCATGAGGCCCTCAAGGGCGGGATGAGCCTGCAGCCCATCCCCAATATGGTCAATCATGAAACCAACGAGCTGTTTTTCGACAACCTGGAACTGCCCGAAGAAAGCCTGATCGGCGAGGAAGGCAAGGGTTTCAAATATATTCTGGACGGTCTGAATGCCGAGCGCACGCTGATTGCGGCCGAGTGCATTGGCGACGGCTACTGGTTCATCGACAAGGTCAGTGCCTACGTGAAAGAGCGCAAGGTTTTTGGTCGTCCTATCGGCCAGAATCAGGGCGTGCAGTTCCCTATTGCCAAAGCGTTTATCAATATTGAAGCGGCCAGTCTGATGCGCTATGAAGCCGCGCGTCGCTTTGATGCCAAGCAGGCTTGCGGCACTCAGGCCAATATGGCCAAGCTGCTGGCGTCGGAAGCCTCGTGGGAAGCCGCCAATGCCTGCCTGCAATTTCATGGTGGGTTCGGTTTTGCCAATGAATATGACGTTGAGCGCAAGTTCCGTGAGACGCGTCTATATCAGGTCGCACCGATTTCCACGAACCTGATTTATTCCTATGTTGCAGAACATGTACTGGGACTGCCTCGTTCGTTCTGAATGTTCTGCCCTTTCGGTTCATTCTGATTATTTCAAATGAACTGATTGTTCCGACTGATCTGATAGTTCTGATTTTCTGTATACCGCCACACCCTGATTTGGAAACCCGCCATGACGCAAACACCCAGTGCCACGCTCGCCGAATTTACCGCCAATCTGCGTTACGAGATGATCCCGGACGCGGTGATCTCGCGTTGTGAGGACTTTCTGCTGGATACCTTTGGTTCCATGCTGGCGGGCTATCCTGCACGTCCCGTCAAGTCCATGCGTGACTTTGCGCTTGCCATGGGACCGCAACAGGGTAGCGCGCAAATCATCGGCTCTGCACAAACCACCTCACCCCTGTTTGCAGCACTGGTCAATGGCGCTGCCGCACATATGGTGGAACAGGACGATGTCCACAACGGCGCCGTGTTTCATCCGGCCGCGGTGGTGTTTCCTGCAGCGCTGGCGGTTGCGCAGGATATGGGTGCATCGGGCAAAGAATTGCTGGTGGCATGCGTGGCCGGTTATGAGGCCGGCATCCGGGTCGGTGAGTTTCTGGGCCGCTCTCACTATCGCATTTTCCACACGACGGGCACAGCGGGCACGATTGCGGCGGCGGTGGCGGCAGGCAGACTGATGTCCCTGACGCCAGCGCAGATGCTGGATGCCATTGGTTCGGCAGGCACTCAGGCGGCCGGCCTGTGGGAGTTTCTGAAAACCGCGGCCGACTCCAAGCAGCTTCATACGGCAAAGGCCGCTGCCAATGGCCTGACCGCGGCCTGGCTGGCCCGTGATGGCTTCACCGGGGCACGACAGATTCTGGAAGGCGCACAAGGACTGGGCGCGGGCATGTCCAGCGATGCCGATCCCTCGCGCCTGACCGACGGCCTTGGCACGCGCTGGGCGCTGGCCGAGACCTCGTTCAAATATCATGCCTCCTGCCGTCATACCCATCCGGCAGCCGACGCTCTGGCCCGCGTCATGCAGGATCACGGCCTGGTCGCCGAAGATATCAACCGCGTGATTACCCATGTGCATCAAGGCGCCATCGATGTGCTGGGTGCCGTCACACGGCCGGAAACCGTGCATCAGTCCAAGTTTTCGATGGGAACCGTTCTGGCATTGATCGCTCTGCGCCAGCGTGCGGGCCTGATCGAATTTGATGCCGCCCTGGATGACAAGGCGGTGGCTGATTTCCGCGAACGGGTCAGTATGGAAAAGGACGAAGAAGTGGATACGGCTTATCCGCAGCGCTGGATCGGCAAGGTGTCGGTGGAAACGCGTGACGGACGGACACTGCAGGGGCGTGTGGATGAGCCCAAGGGTGATCCCGGCAATACCCTGACGCGTCAGGAGATTCGTGACAAGGTGCTCGGCCTGGCACAATATGGCGGCACCCTGTCTGATACCCAATTGCAATCGGGCATGAAGAATCTGGAAAGCATTGCGCAGGTGGAGCGCGTGGGCGCTATATACTGATAGCGCTCGTTACGGATCGCGCCCGCTAATGACAGTACCTACTATTGATAGCGATAGCGCTCACTACTGCTAACAGTCGCTCTGCCATTAAACCGGTAGACCCCGGCCTTGAGGCGCGCAATGACCAGGCTGTCAGCTACTGATAGCGCTCGCGATAAGCCAGCGGTGACAGGCCGCTGTATTTGCGAAACGTATCCCGGAAGGCCTTGGCATCGTTATAGCCAACGTCATACATCACATTTGAAATGGTGCTGCTGGTCATCTCCAGCTGACGCTTGGCCGCTTCCACACGAACGCGCTGCTGATATTCCAGCACTGACTGTCCGGTAGCCTTGCGAAAGCGCCGCTCCAGTGTGCGACGCCCCATCGCAAAGGAATCGCACAGCTGTTCTACCGTGATTTTTTCCGAGTAATGTCTTTCCAGAAACGACTGCACCGGCATGATGGATGAATCCCCATGCGCCTTCCAGCCATTGAAAATGGAAAATGGCAATTGTGAATGACGTTCGTAATCCAGCTGGAAAACCTTGGCGCAGTAGATAGCGGTCGCGCGATCCGAGTGCAGTTCAATCAGATGCAGAATCAGGCGGCTGGCCGAAACAGCGCCTCCGCTGGTGAAGATGCCGCCGTCAAAATCCAGCGTTTTTTCGGCATTCCAGCGAACGGCCGGAAACGCCTGCTGCATGGCTTCCAGCGCCTGCCAGTGGGTCACAGCGCGCAGGCCATCCAGAATACCCGCCGCGGCCAGCAGCGCACTGCCCATGCACAAACTTGCCATGGGCGCCCCCTGGGCAAATTTCTCGGCGATCCAGCGAATCAGTGGACCATTGTCATGCAGGGTGGAAGGCGAGGGTTCTCCGGGCGGCACAATATACAGATCGGCCTCGGGCACATCCGGCAGCACGTAGTCAGGATGGATGGTGTAGTGTCCCTGACCGGCTGCTATTTCCGCCTGTGCGCCTGCCAATGACACTTCGAACATGGCAGGCAGATTGTGCTGCTTGC
>JBEBTQ010000340.1:0-4185 GCA_040393685.1 Advenella kashmirensis
GAACTCGGATTCCAGGCTAAAGGCCATACGGTTGGCGGTTCTGTCAATATCTTTGAAACACGCTACAAGAACTTCATTGAAGAGAACGTTCCTGTCGGGCCCGGCTCACCGTTCTACGACATGATGCAGCAGGGCCTGTATCCCAACGGCGTGACCACGTACGCTAACCTCAGTCGCGTTCGCATTTATGGCGCCGAAGCCATGGGTTACTGGAACATCAACGACAATCTCTATACACGTGCAACAGCGGCGTGGACAGTCGGCAAAGATCTGGAAACCGGAGACCATCTGAATTCGGTTGCGCCTCTGAAAGGGACATTGGCACTGGGCTATAAAACGCCGCAGTGGGGTGCGGAAACAGTGTGGACAGTGGCTCACAATCGCGATAAAGTGAAGTATCGTGAGATTACCGACACAGTGAAATATCCCGATTTCAAAGCACCCGGCTACGGAACGCTTGATGTCCATGGCTGGTGGTCACCAGCGGCTATGAAAGGGTTGAAATTCCAGCTGAGTGTCATTAATCTGTTCGACAAGAAATACTGGAATGCACTGAATGTGCCTACAACCGGAGGAACGGCCGCACTGACCCGACCTGTCGACTATTATTCAGAAGCTGGTCGCTACGTACGCGTGTCAGTCAGTTATCAGTACTGATCGACCAGTAATTTGAACGCAACCGGGCTGTCGCACGACCGCCCGGTTGAAATCATTTTAAAAACCTATACGAGAGTTAGACTCATGACCGAAAAAAACAGCAACCTTAAAGCCCGATACGATGCATTGGTGCAGGAAGAACCAAAACTTCGCATTCGCAATGCAGCGGAAAAACTCGGCGTAAGTGAAATGGAACTGGTTGCCGCACAATGTGGCGATATCCAGGCCATCCTGCTTGAAGGCACTGCACAGACTATCTTCAAGGAATTGCAGACACTGGGGGAAGTGATGCTGCTGACCCGCAACGAATGGTGTGTGCACGAACGTCATGGTCGCTACGAATCGGTCAAAGTGGGTAATGGACCCGTTGGTCTCGTTCTGGGCGCCGATATTGATCTGCGCGTGTTCTTTTCCAGCTGGAAATACACCTGGGCAGTGACACAGAATGGTCGCAAGAGCATTCAGTTTTTCGATCGTGCAGGCATGGCACTGCATAAAGTCTACTGTACTGAAAATTCCGATATGGCCGCGTACGATGCGCTGGTGGAAAAATTCCGCGCACAGAATCAGGAAGCGGAACCCGTCGATACCACGCCTGCTGCGCCTAAAACGTATGCAACAGAAGCCCCCGAATCTCTGCGCCAGGACTGGCTTGGCATGACAGACACGCATGATTTTGCCGGACTGCTGAAAAAATGGAATCTGCCACGTCTGCAGGTGCTGGAAAGCGCCGGAGAAGATCTGGCACAGCGCGTTGACAATGACGCCATTGAAAACATGCTGCAACGGGCTGCCGATACTGATCTGGATATCATGTGTTTCGTTGGCAACAAGGGCATCATTCAGATTCATTCCGGTCCTATTAAAAAACTTGTGCGTACCGGTCCCTGGTTCAACATTCTGGACCCCAAATTCAATCTGCACCTGGACACCACGGCAATCCACAGCACCTGGATCGTGAACAAACCAACAGACGATGGCTGGGTCACGTCTCTGGAAGGCTTTTCTGAAAGCGGCGAACAGATCGTTCAGTTCTTTGGTGCACGCAAGCCTGGCAATCCGGAAATCAAAGAATGGCGTGAACTGCTTGAGTCACTGTGCAAACAGCCTCTGGCAGCGTAACTGGAAGATGCAGGCAATCAGACGGAAAACATTGATGAAAAAAGCGCTTATTACCCGTTCCCTGGCAGCGCTGACTGCCGCAGGCCTGTTCTGCGGCGGTTCAAGTATGGCCGCAGAAGCGCAGCGTATCGTGTCTTTGGGTGGAACGGTGACGGAAATCATTTACGACCTGGGTATGCAGGACAAACTGGTCGCTGATGACCAATCCAGTCTGTATCCTCCAGAGGCGACCAAATTGCCGCGTGTAGGTTACTACCGCGCGGTTCCGGCAGAGGGCGTGCTGTCGCTGAAGCCGGATCTGGTCATCGCATCCGAAAATGCCGGCCCCGAAGCAGCGATCGAAAAGGTGCGCTCAGTGGGTGTCAATGTGGTTACGGTATCTGATAAGCCCGATCTCGATTCGCTCTACGAGCGAATTTCGCAGATTGCCAAAGCATTGAACGTGCCTGAGAAAGGTGAGGCACTGGCGGAAGACGTGCGTGCCAAAGTGAAGCAGGCTCAGGATCTGCCGGGTGATAATCTGCGCACCGTGCTGATTCTGAATCGTACCGGTTCCAAACTGATGGCAGGCGGTGATACCACGGCCAGTGCCATTATGGAGATGGCCGGGCTGGAAAATGTGCTCAAATCGCAACGAGGCTACAAGCCTGTGTCAGCGGAGAGTCTGCTGGCACTCAAGCCTGACATGATCATTGTGACCAAAGGCTCACTGGAAGCCGCTGGTGGCATTGATAAATTCAAGGCCGATCCTGCCATTGCCTTCACGCCTGCCGTGAAGAACAATCGGATCGTGGTAATGGATGACCTGCTGGCGCTGGGTATGGGGCCACGCGTAGGCACCGCCATTTCTCAATTGAAGGCAGCTGCGGGCCATGCAAATTAACGCTGCGCCAGGACAGGGCAGAGTCAGGAAATCCTTTGTTGTATTGCTACTGGTGCTGGTGGCGGCGATTATTCTGGGCAGCGTCAGCGGCGCTGTGGTCATTCCTGTACAGCAGTGGTGGCCCGTTGTTTCAGGCGGGCAGGGCGACGAAACGCAGTTGCTGCGCCAGGTGTTCTTCGACATCCGTCTGCCTCGCGTTGTATTCGGCATTATCACGGGGGCTGCACTCGCGCTGTCTGGCGTAGTAATGCAGGCCCTGTTTCGTAATCCGCTGGCTGAGCCGGGCCTGATCGGCGTTTCGGCCGGCGCGGCGCTGGGTGCGGTGTCGGCCATCGTGCTGACGGGTGCGGGCTTCTGGTTTATCTCCATCTCTGCATTTTGCGGCAGCCTTGTCAGCACCTGGCTGGCCTATCTGGTTGGCCGGCGCTATGCTGGCGTAGCAGGTCTGCTACTGGCAGGCATCGCCATCAATGCGATCTCCGGCAGCCTGATCGGGCTGCTTACCTATATTGCCACCGAAACCCAGTTGCGCGATCTGACCTTCTGGGGCATGGGCAGTCTGGCCGCGGCCAACTGGAAAACCATTGCGGTGCTCGGCCCGTGGGTGCTTGTGATCGGCCTTCTGCTTTGTCGGGAATGGCGGGCGCTCAACGCCTTGTTGCTGGGCGAGCGCGAGGTTTCGCACCTGGGCTTTTCCATGAAGAACCTGCGTCGCCGCCTGATTGTGGGCATTGCGTTACTGGTGGGTCCGCTAGTTGCGGTCACCGGTGGTATCGGTTTTGTTGGATTGGTTGTGCCGCATTGTCTGCGCATGATTATGGGCGCCAATCACAGACATTTGCTGCCTGCCTCTCTGGCGGGCGGTGCCCTGGCACTGGTCCTGGCAGACTGGCTTGCGCGCGTGGTAGTCATTCCCGCAGAGTTGCCCATCGGTCTGGTTACCAGTCTGATCGGGGGACCGTTTTTTCTGTGGTTGCTGGTGAAAAGGAATATGCGATGAACGCGATGCAACAGTGCATGCGCGGAGAGGGCATTTGCGCGACGCGCGGCAGCCGACAGGTCCTGCAGGATATTTCCATTGATATCCGACGCGGTGAAGTCCTTGCGTTGCTGGGTGCCAATGGTGCAGGCAAGTCCACCTTGCTTTCCATTCTTGCCCAGGAGAGTCAGGATGCGGGATCGCAGGACAAGGGTGTAATCTACATCAACGGACACGAAGCGTCTTCGCAAACGGCCCGGGAACAGGCGCGTCAGCGGGCAGTCTTGCCACAAAGCAGCGGACTGACCTTCGATCTGGGCGTTGAAGAGATCATACAGATGGGTCTGTATCCGTTTCCCGAAATGTCACCTGATGAAGCCGAAAGGCTGTTGCGGCTTGCCGCCGAAACGGCCGGCGTTGCGTCCTTGCTGGATCGCGCGTGGATGACTTTGTCGGGCGGTGAAAAACAGCGGGTGCAGTTTGCACGGGTACTGGTGCAGTTGCTGGCAGGTCGTAACGCCGACGAAACGCGTTATCTGCTGAT
>JBEBTQ010000341.1:0-4185 GCA_040393685.1 Advenella kashmirensis
CCATGTCTTTGCAGCTACGCGGATTGGTAAGACTGGTGCTTGCGGACAATGATGCTGCGGGAAGCTTTGACTCAGTCACACTCGCTACTACTGCAAGTGGTGCCGATGTCGTTGCCGCTCCCTTGATCCCCAGCTCCTGTGGCGTGATTAATCCCATTGATGAATTGAAAGACAAACTGGATCCCCGGACATTGGTATTTGTTGATGCTGCGCAGGCTGCTGGGCAGATCCCGGTGCATGCCCTAGCTCTGGGAGCGGATGTACTGGTTTTTCCAGCAAGAAAATGGCTAAGAGGCCCCAAGGGTATTGCGGTCCTGTATGTGTCGGATCGAGCGCTTTCGCAAATGTCCAATCCTTTTCGGGTGAGCGCCCAAGGTGGGCTACGCTGGGGCTCCGATTTGCAGTTTTATACGCGGCAAGATGCCAGAAAGTTTGAGTCTTATGAGTTCAATCCTGCAGTGCGTGCAGGTTTGAAGCAGTCTGTGGATCTGCTTGCAGACCTGGGAGCTGATAAGATAAAGAGCGCAATTGGTGCGCTGGGGCTTCATCTAAAAGAGTCTTTCCGGCGTCATCGGCTGCCTGATCTGTTCGAGAAGCACGACAACACAAGTGGCATATGGACATTTAGTTGCCCGGAAATATCGGGCATGGACGATATCGACAGGTTGCGAAAAAAGGGTCTGGAACTGGGATCCGTGTTCGGTGAAAGCAATCGTTTGGTTTTATCCGATAGAGCAGCGAAGTTCATCACCCGAATATCGATACATTATTTCAACACTAAAGAAGATATTGAAAACGGAATCAGCATACTGGCCGATGATATAAAAATGAAAAGGCGTTGATTATGCTTCGTGTCGATACCCAAAATCATACCCGTTGCATCCGTCCTGTTTCTTTTCAGTGATGCCAGCAATACCCCCGCTTACGAGTAGTCGCTCTGCTGCCGCTCCCGGTTGTGCACGATATTTGCAATCTGTTCCGTACGCTGCTCTCCCCATTGGCAGAGTGGCGCTAACGCGCGGGCCAGCGAGTAGCCGAAACTGGTCAGGGAGTACGCGCCCCAGGACCCAATCCGCTCATTGGCGTTTCGTGGCTTACTTTATCGGCGTTGTCAGTGCTTTGTCGTTGGTATCAACAACAAAGACAGCCAGCAATTTTGCCGGTTCCGTTTCACTGGTATTACGACTGATCGAATGTCGTGCTCCCGGCGGTTCAGACCAGCTTTCTCCTGCCTTGTAGACCTTGGCCTTACCGTCGTTCACCTTTGATTCGATCGAACCCGATACAACGTAAGCATAGATAAAACCGGACTTGGCGTGAACATGCGGCACCGATGCGCCGCCCGGTGGATAATCAACTTCGACGGCGATTAAAGACTTGCCCGGCAGGTTAGGGATCGTTTGTTCAAAATTGGGCGTCACCGTTTCATCGCCCCCATGCGCAAAGGCGGGAGCCGTGCAGGACAGGATTGCAAATAAGCCAAGCGTGGCAATTGTACGAAGAATAGTCATCTCTTGGTTACTCCGATTTGGTTATTTATTTAGGCTGCATTGCAAAACCAATGCCGAAGCGATTCCATGCATTAATCGTTGCAATAACAAAAGTCAGCTCCGAGAGCTCTTGTTCAGAGAATTGCGTAGCCACCTCTTGATAAACATCGTTGGGGGCACCGTTGTCGGCAACACGCGTCAGGGTTTCGGTCCACAAAAGAGCAGCACGTTCACGCGCATCGAAGAACGGGGTTTCCCGCCAGGCGCTGATGCCCATCAGCCGCCGAGGGGTTTCACCGGCCTTCAGCGCATCGCTGGTATGCATATCAATGCAGTAGGCACATCCGTTTATCTGCGATGCGCGAATTCGAACCAGTTCACGTAGTGTTGCGGGTAAGACCGATTGCGAAATCGCTTTCTCCAGCCCCATCATGGCTTTCATAGCTTGTGGAGCGGCTGTGTAATAGTTGATTCGATTGGACATACATAATTCCTTGCTTTTTCTATAAGTGATGTGACCGCTCTACTGTATTACATATGTACTTTCGGATAAACCGTGTAAAATCGTTTTGTTTGTACGAGAAACAGGACAATCATGGCGCTTGATCGATTAGAAGCAATGCGTGCATTCTGCAAGATTGTCGAAGTCGGAAGTTTTAAAGGAGCGGCCGAATCTCTGGGTCTGGCGACAACAACAGTCTCGGGCCAGGTACAGTCGCTGGAAAAGCTGTTGGGGATCAAGCTGCTGTATCGCAGCACCCGCAAGGTTTCGCCAACCACAGAAGGTGCGGCGTATTACTCGCGTGCCCGCACGGTGATTGATGATGTTGATGAGCTGGAAGCGTCCGTTGCAATGAATCATCGCGTTGTTCGTGGCCGCGTATCGATTGAAATGCCTTCGCCAGTTGGCATTCACCTCATTATTCCGGCACTGCCCGAGTTTACCGCCCGCTTTCCCGATATGCATCTTGATATTGGCTGTGGTGAGCGTGTGGTGGATTTAGCGCAAGAAGGCGTCGACTGCGCGATCAGGGGTGGTATCGTCTCTGACCAGGACGTTGTCTCCCGCAAGGTAGGACAGATGCGATTTTGTTTTTGCGCCTCACCGGCCTATTTGACGTCGTCTGCGCCTGTTACTCACCCATCCGACTTATTGCAACACAGGCATTTGGGTTTCAAGTTTCCCGGAACCGGCAGGCGGTTCATACCGACATTGACCCGCGGGGATGAATGCTTTACGCTGGACCATCCACCGGCCATGTACTTTAACAACGGCACGGCAACAGCCGCTGCCGCAGCGGTTGGCCTGGGCGTGGCATTTCTGCCCCGGGCTGAAGTCAATCGTCAGTTTCATACTGGCGAGCTTGTCGAGATTTTTGCCGACTGGAGCATGGCCAGCATGCCGATGTCGATTGTCTATCCCTACAACCGACATCTTTCCGCTCGCGTGCGCACCATTGCAGACTGGGTCAGCAACCTGATGGCGTCGGATCCCTTATGGCGTCTGCCCGGGTCTAGTGAGAAATAAATAGTACGCTTACGAGCATTGACTCAGTTTTCAGCCGTCGCAATGTACCGTCGAAAAGCACGTTCGAAAATCTGTGCCACTTCTTTTTTTGACTCTACTTCCCGGAGCAACCGGGCCACATATCCGCTGTACGTGGTAGCCGCGTGCACGCCACCCGCATCATAGTCCAGAAACTAATAATTCTTGCGGTCCCCGGGCGCCTCGCCCGGCCGCTCTGCTACTTCTCCCGATTACGTATGATATTTCCAATCTGTTCCGTATGCTGCTCGCCCCACTGACAGAGCGGCGCTAACGCATTTGCCAGCGAGTGGCCGAAATCGGTTAGGGAATACTCGACCCGGGGCGGAATCTCGCCATAATCTGTGCGCTCGACCACCCCATCCTGCTGCAGCTCTTTCAGCTGTTGAATCAATACCTTATCGCTTACTTTTCCAACGGCGCGCTTCAGCTCCCCGTAACGATATACCTGATGGGCGAGGTGAAACAGTACCAGCGGTTTCCACTTGCCGCTTAGTATCGCCAACGACGCTTCCAGACCACAGTTGAAATTTTCATTCAGCATAAATTCTCATTCGCCATAGGTACTTACCAAAAGGTGCATACTATACTAATTGTTTAACTTTGTTTATGCTACCACTTTCCACTGTTTAGGAGTAAGTGATGAGTAGATTAAACGGAAAAATCGCCGTCGTTACCGGCGGAAATAGCGGTATCGGTCTGGCCACGGCCCAGCGCTTTGCCCAGGATGGCGCGCAGGTGGTTATCGTAGGGCGTCGTCAGAAGGAACTTGACAACGCCATCGCGCTCATAGGTCATGAAGCGCTTGCGATTCAGGGCGACGTATCAAAGCTGGACGATCTGGAACGTATTTTTTCTCAAATCAAGCAAGTGAAAGGGAAAATCGACATCCTGTTCGCTAATGCAGGCCTGGGTGAGCTTCAGCCGCTAGGCGCGATTACCGAGGAATCGTATGAGAAGACGTTTGGCGTTAACGTAAAAGGGACGCTGTTTACCGTGCAGAAGGCGTTGCCTCTCATGACGGAAGGCAGTTCGATTATTCTGACCGGCTCAACAGCCGGCTCCGTGGGCACACCGGCATTTAGCGTATACAGCGCCACGAAAGCAGCCATTCGTAACTTTGCCAGAAGCTGGGCGCTGGACCTGCAA
>JBEBTQ010000342.1:0-4178 GCA_040393685.1 Advenella kashmirensis
TGTCCCTGCAACCCAGTGAAAATGAGGCCACCGAAGCTGAAGTCTGGCGCGCGCTGGTCATGGGTACACGGGAGTATCTGGGCAAGAATTTTTTTAAGAAAGCCGTCATTGGTCTTTCTGGTGGCATTGACTCGGCCGTGGTGCTGGCCATTGCTGTCGATGCCATTGGTGCAGAGAATCTGCATGCGGTCATGATGCCGTCGCGCTTTACGGCCGATATATCGGTGAATGATGCGCAGGACATGGCACAACGCCTCGCTGTACGCTATGACGAAATCGCCATTTCCCCCATGTTCAATAGTTATCTGGAGGCGTTGTCACCTATTTTCGGTGACCTGCCACAGGATACGACTGAAGAGAATCTGCAGGCGCGCATTCGCGGTGCGTTGCTGATGGCATTGTCCAATAAATTCAACGCGATCGTGCTGACGACAGGCAATAAGTCTGAACTGGCTACCGGCTATTGCACGCTGTATGGTGACATGGTGGGCGGTTTTGCGCCCCTGAAAGACATCCCCAAAACCCTGGTGTATCGTCTGGCCGTCTGGCGCAATACGCAGTCTGCAATCATTCCCGAACGTATTATTACGCGCCCACCCTCCGCAGAGCTGCGTGAAGACCAGACTGACCAGGACAGTCTGCCCGAATATGATGTGCTGGATACTATTCTGGAACATCTGATGGAACATAATGACTCAGTGGAAGCCATCGTGAATACCGGCCTGGCCCGGGAAGACGTGGAAAAGGTCGCGCGGCTGCTGCGGATCAACGAATACAAGCGACGCCAGGGATCCCCGGGGCCTAAAATCACCACCCGCGCGTTTGGCCGCGACTGGCGCTTTCCGATAACGAATGGCTATCGATTCTAGGCTGTTTTATTAAAAAATATGCTATTCTTTTCCAGTAAAAAAGCGGGCAAGGCCCCGTAAAGTAAAGGAAACCACGTGAAATTAATAACAGCCATCATAAAACCCTTCAAACTTGATGAAGTCCGTGAATCTTTGGCAGATATCGGCGTTAGCGGTCTGACCGTCGCGGAAGTAAAAGGGTTTGGCCGTCAGAAAGGGCATACCGAGCTTTACCGTGGTGCCGAATATGTGGTGGACTTCCTGCCAAAAGTCAGGGTAGAGGTCGTCATTTCCGATAGTCTGGTTGACTCAGCCATTGAAGCCATTATCAAGGCGGCGCGTACCGGCAAGATCGGCGATGGGAAAATTTTTGTGACGCCGGTAGAGCGTGCCATCCGTATCCGCACCGGCGAACAGGACGACAACGCGCTGTAATTGCGGCGTTGCCCGGCGTGCGTGACAATGGCCCGGATATGATGTTCTGCTGCCGGGCGGTGTCACACCTTCGGGTATCTGAGCAATTGTGTCCAGAATGCCGGTAAGAAGCATTCGGTTACCTGCAGTGGCTGGCCATTTTTCCAGAAAACCGAGCGTCGGGTGGGCAATCTGGATTGCGCAGGCGAGGGTAGCTGGCCTGAACGCACCACGGCCTTAAATATCGGCATCGGCGATTTTGCTATACAGGATTCGAACACTGACCGTACAATAGCCGGGTCATGATAGAGTATGTCGGCCAATGGCCGTGTACGCAGACGGCGTACCGCCTGCCATACTGATCGGGCAGCATCCAGCGGCGTGATGCTGCGGGCGATGACCGCAGGCGTACCGTCAATAGACATGCTTATCTCCCGCACCCACACGACTGTATTGGCCGCGATGCCGGTCGTACGCGCTTCATCTGCGCGGACGACTTCAGCAAACTCACCAATGACCTGGATGCGCACCTCGCCTTGCCGGCGCAACCCCTGCGTCAGCGGGCCGGGGCGGGACAGCCAGTACTTCTGGACAGGATCAAGTTTAGGTGGCGGCTTTTTCAGCCAGCCAGGTGCTTGTGATTCATGCTTCATGGGTCGCGGGATAGATGACAGCCTGCAAATAAGAACGCCAGCAGAGAAGTTGTGGTCTTGTGATCACCAGGCGCAAAACGGAAACGTCCGGTGTGTCCGGACAAAGAAAGACACTATAGCAAATTTGCGTAAGCAAACGGAATCAAATGGAAAAGACAAGAATATCTAAATTGCTTGCCGAACGAGGACTGTGTTCCCGACGTGAAGCCGACGCGTATATTGAGCGCGGCTGGGTACGTGTAGACGGCAAGGTTGCCACGCTGGGGGAAAAAGCATTTCCCAATCAGTCCATTACGCTGGACAAATCCGCTCAGGCGCGGCAGACGGCACGGGTGACCATTATCATGAATAAGCCGGTGGGATATGTTTCCGGCCAGGCCGAAGATGGCTATCGACCTGCTGCGACGCTGATCACACCGGATCGACAGTTTGATCGTGACAAGCACACGTTCAATCCGTCACATCTTAGAGGATTGGCGCCGGCCGGCCGCCTGGATATCGATTCTCAGGGTTTGCTGGTTCTTACACAGGATGGCCGTATTGCCCGCCAGCTGATTGGCGAAGACTCCGAAGTGGAAAAAGAGTATCTGGTTCGTGTTGAAGGCAAGATCGGCAGCAATGGCTTGCAGTTGCTCAATCACGGCTTATCGCTGGATGGTGATGTGCTGCGTCCGGCTCAGGTGACTTGGCAAAATGACGATCAGCTCAAGTTCATCCTGCAGGAAGGCAAGAAGCGGCAGATTCGTCGTATGTGCCAAATGGTGGGCCTGACTGTGATTGGTTTGAAACGGGTTCGGATGGGCAATGTAACATTGGCGGATCTGCCGCCGGGAAAATGGCGCTATCTAAAAAGTCACGAACGATTTTTGTGATACGGCAGGAAAAGTGTCCATGCGAATTTTCAACAATATCTTATAATGGCGCATAAGTCTTTTACCTGAATCAAGGAAACCGATCATGCACATCAAAAGAGGGGCGCTTTTCCTCGCAATCGCTGCTACGCTGACCCTGGCAGGCTGTGACACTATGGATCAATTGCTCAAAAATCGCTCCGGCAGCGGCACGCGAGTGAGCGATGTGCCAACCGCACCACCGCCATCCGGCCGCAGCAGCACGCCGGCCGCGTCAACACCGCCGGCACCATCCAGTTCGGTCGCGTCGTCGTCATTGATTATGTATATCGCAAGCCGTACACCGACGCAGGGATTTACGGCCGTGCGTCAGAACGGTGTGCTGGTTTATGTCGATCCAACCCAGACGCTGACCCGGAACGATTTGCAGAATGCCGTCGCGACGCGTAACAGCGCAGGCAAGGCTTTTGTGAAACTGGAATTCTCTTCTGCGGGCAGCCAGCGCCTGGCCAGTCTGACCGGCAATAATATTGGTAAGAGTTTTGCTGTAACGCAGAAAAATCGTCTGGTATCCATCATCAGCATCGGCAAACCAATAACCTCGGGCGTGCTGTATGTACCGATGTCCAGCGAACAGGCTGCCACCAGCTTTGAAGACCAGATTCTGGATGGTGAATAATAGTAGGGCGGGTGCGCGGCTAGGCGTGCCAGGCCGAAGTAATAGCTAGAAGTGCTGTGTCCTGGCGATCAATATCGGGGCTGGAAATACTATTTCCAGCCCTTTTTATTTCGTTTGCACAGGAAATGACAAGACTTGCGCGTTGTCAGCTAAACGACAACGACAGCGTAGCGACAACCGGCGCGTGGTCTGATGGCTGCTCATTGCCGCGCGGCGCTTTGTCGATCACGCAGGCGGTGCACTGTTGCGCAAGCGGCGAGGTAAGCAGGATATGGTCGATGCGCAGGCCTGCATTGCGACGAAATCCCATCATGCGGTAATCCCACCAGCTGAACAGTTTCTCTTCCTGCTCAAACAGGCGAAATGAATCGGACAGTCCAAGGCCGCCAAGTGCCTGCATGGCAGCGCGTTCTTTCGGAGAAATCAGGATGTCGCCCGTATATTTGGCATGGACATCGCGGTCTTCGGGTGCAATGTTGTAGTCGCCGCAAATGGCCAGATTCGGAAACAATTTCATTTGTGCTTCAACGAACTGGTTGAGCGCAGCATACCATTCGAGTTTGTACTCGTATTTTTCGCTATCCAGCGCACTCCCGTTCGGGCAATAGGCGCAAATGACCCGCAGCGGCCCTTCGCTTGTCTGGCAGGTTGCCGTGATGAGGCGCTGTTGCGTATCGGGGTAGAGGGGATTGTTAACGATCACATCTTCCAGAGCCGAGCGCGACAGGATGGC
>JBEBTQ010000343.1:0-4177 GCA_040393685.1 Advenella kashmirensis
CGAGCAGACGCTGACAGTGAAGGATTTGCCGTTCGAATTCATGCTCAATGCACTCAGGCTGATCGACGGTGTACCTGCCAGTCTTTACCAGGAGCGAACCAGTCTGTCTTTATTGACAGCCGCCGCCGCCATCCGTAAGGCCGTAGAACGCGGTTTGCTGGAACCTGATCCTTTGATAATTCGTCCGACTGGCCGGGGCCGCGCCTTCCTGAATGATTTGCAGGCACTGTTTTTGCCTGACGACCAGGCAATGTGATGTTGCGCCGGGTTGGCTCAGTCGCCCGGCAACCAAACTATCCGTATGAATGGAAGCGCTTGAATGCTTCTATCAGGCAGCCTGACCGCCCGCAACGAACCAGCAACCGCCCGATTTCGGTGCGCAGCCCCACTGAGGCACCAAATTAGTGCAGACACCGTTTTCAATTAGCACTAAAATAGTGCGTGTATCTGCCTCCCTGCCACGCAAGTGGTCATTTAAAAGCTGGCACAAAGTTTGCTTTATACCTCGCATAAGGCCGGTCAAGGCCCTGTCATTGGACATTACTCATGGAGATAGTATGACAACCCCTCAAGACGTTCTGAAGCTGATTGGTGATCGTGAAGTGACTTTTGTCGATTTCCGGTTTACGGATACGGTTGGTAAAGAACACCACATGACCATCCCGTCCAAACTGCTGGACGAAGACAAGTTCGAATCCGGTCAGGCTTTTGATGGTTCGTCCATTGCGGGCTGGAAAGGCATCGAAGCCTCAGACATGCTGCTGATTCCCGACGCAAAAACCGCACGTCTGGATCCATTCCGTGAAGAGCCAACACTGATCATGACTTGTGACGTGGTTGAGCCATCCGATCTCAAGGGCTACGATCGCGATCCTCGTTCTCTGGCCAAGCGCGCAGAAGCCTATCTGAAATCCAGCGGCCTGGGCGATACCGCTTTTTTTGGTCCTGAACCTGAATTCTTTGTTTTTGACGGGATTACCTGGACAGACGATATGTCCGGCTGCTCATTCAAAATCAAATCCGATGAAGCGCCATGGTCTACCGGTACAGAATCCGAGTCTGGCAACCTGGGCCATCGTCCACGCGTCAAGGGCGGCTACGTACCTGTTTCTCCCGTCGATTCTTTTGGCGATCTGCGCTCTGAAATGAGCCTGATCCTGGAAGAGCAGGGTGTGCCAGTGGAAATCCACCATCACGAAGTGGCTGGTGCCGGTCAGCTGGAAATTGGTACGCGTTTCTCTACTCTGGTAGAGCGTGCCGACTGGAACCAGATCATGAAGTACACCATCCATAACGTTGCGCACATGTATGGCAAAACCGCTACATTTATGCCCAAACCTCTGTTTGGTGACAACGGCTCTGGCATGCATGTGCACCAATCCATCTGGAAAGACGGTCAGAATCTGTTCGCTGGTAATGGTTATGCCGGCCTGTCTGAATTTGCGCTGTTCTACATTGGCGGCATCATCAAGCACGCTCGCGCGCTCAATGCCATTACTAATCCAGGCACGAACTCATACAAGCGTCTGGTACCTCACTACGAAGCACCGGTCAAACTGGCATATTCCGCACGTAACCGTTCCGCTTCCATCCGGATTCCATATGTAGGCAATCCTAAAGGCCGTCGTATCGAGGCACGTTTCCCCGATCCATTGGCCAACCCGTACCTGGCTTTCTCTGCCCTGATGATGGCTGGTCTGGATGGCGTGCAGAACAAGATTCACCCAGGTGATCCTGCAGATAAAAACCTGTACGACCTGCCGCCGGAAGAAGACAAGAAAATCCCGACAGTGGCTGCCTCGCTTGAAGAAGCGCTTGCTGCCCTGGATGCTGACCGCGAGTTTCTGACACGCGGCGGGGTTTTCAGCAATGACATGCTCGATGCATACATTGAACTGAAAATGCAGGAAGTGACACGTCTGCGCATGACGCCACATCCTGTTGAGTACGATCTGTACTACTCACTGTAATCATGCAGAACAGGCCGGGTGCGCACCTGCATTTGCAGGAACGCTTCCCGCCCGGCCACCTCTATTGTCATGCAGGCGGGCGCAGTGCCCGCCACGGATAAGGCTGAAACCGCCAGGCGGTATGGTTTCGGGCCCGCATCATGACGCTTTGTCAAAAACGCCGCAAGTCGCGTCGTTACGACTCCAGGACCCTCATGGCAACGAAACTGACAGACGCATACGATCTTCTTGCCACTTCCGTATTATTGGTTGATGATGACGGGCGCCTGATGCATATCAATAGCGCCGCCCAGGATCTGCTGGAACGCTCACTCAAGTCCCTGGAATCAACGGCAGTCGTAGATCTGTTCAATGACGCTGAAGCGTTCAATAAGGCGCTGGATTACGTTTCAGGCAGAAAGCTCTCCAGTGTCCGTCTGACATTATCGCTGCGCAAGGCGCTGGAGAATGTGCCGGTCAATGTCACACTGACACGCCTGGAAGCCATGCCGTGGCGCATACTGATTGAAATTCGAGAATTTGAACAGCATGCACTTGCCGAGCGCAATGAGCGCCTGTTTCAGGAAATCGAAATCTACAAGGACACGTTTCGTAATCTGGCTCATGAGGTGAAAAATCCGCTGGGCGGATTGCGTGGTGCTGCACAGCTGCTGGAAATGGAGCTGGCCGATCCGGCGCTCAAGGAGTATACCCAGGTCATTATCGACGAGGCCGACCGGTTGCAGGGACTGGTTGATCGCCTGATTCGTCCCAGTCAATCACAATTGTCATTATCCGTCATCAATATTCATGAAGTCTGCGAGCGCGTTTTCGCACTCATAAAGGCTGAATATCAGGACAGAATCACAATAGTGAAGGACTACGATGCATCCGTGCCCGATATGAAAGCGGACATGGCCAAACTGGTTCAGGCCTATCTGAATCTTGCACGCAATGCCGCGCAATCGCTGCTGGGTGACAAACTGCCCGGCACTGGGGCCAGCGGCACAGGCTTTCCCTCTGAGGGTGAGGACGCTGCACAGAGTCCTCACGATACTGAGACCTCAGGCGATCCCCGCCACAGCGTCGCCTCGCCCAGGATAACGTTGCGCACCCGAATCCTGAATAAATTCTATCTGCTGAACAAAGTACACCGGCTGGTGGTCGTCGTCTCGGTGGTCGATAACGGTGGCGGCGTGCCGCAGCATTTGAAAGACAGGATTTTTCATCCTCTTGTGACCGGGCGTGCCCAGGGCACGGGGCTGGGCCTGAGCCTGGCTCAGGAGCTCGTGCATCAGCACGGGGGGATTATTGAATTTGATTCTGAACCGGGTAATACGGAGTTCAGGATGTTGTTACCGCTGGAGCAAGTATGAAATCAATCTGGATTGTGGATGATGATCAGGCAATTCGCTGGGTCCTGGACAAGGCGCTGCAGCGCGCAGGCCTGGCGCCCAGGTGTTTTGAGCGTGCCCGCGATGTGCTGGAAGCGCTTGAGAACGAAACGCCCGATGTGCTGGTAACCGATATACGCATGCCTGATATTTCCGGTATCGAGCTGCTCAAATCCATCAAGCAGCGCGCGCCCGAATTGCCCGTGATTGTGATGACCGCCTATACCGATCTGGACAGTACGGTCACCGCTTTTCACGAAGGTGCCTTCGATTATCTGGTCAAACCTTTTGATGTCAACGAGGCCATTGCACTGATACAGCGCGCCTATGATCACAGTCGCGAAAACACAGGACAGCCAGCCACTGAGTCGGTAACCGCAGTGGCACCCGCTTCCGATTACGACAAGATGATGACGCAGTCCGCATCCCGTCAGATGCAGGAAATTTTTCGCGCTATCGGTCGGCTTGCACCATCCAAAGTGACAGTGCTGATTACTGGTGAATCCGGCACCGGCAAGGAGCTGATTGCGCGTGCGGTTCACAAGCATGGCACGCGTGCCAGTAAACCCTTTGTGGCGCTGAATGCAGCGGCCATTCCCCGCGATTTGCTTGAAGCCGAGCTTTTTGGGCACGAGCGCGGTTCCTTTACCGGCGCCAGTGCTCAGCGACGCGGACGGTTTGAAGAGGCCAACGGCGGTACCTTGTTTCTGGATGAAATCGGTGACATGCCGCTGGAGCTGCAGACAAGGCTTTTGCGGGTGCTGGCCGAAGGCAATTTCTATCGCATCGGTGGTTCGCAACCGGTCAATGTTGACGTGCGCATCATTGCAGCAA
>JBEBTQ010000344.1:0-4165 GCA_040393685.1 Advenella kashmirensis
TGCTGCGAAGCCAGGTCAGCTGGCGCTTGGCGAGCTGACGGGTAGCGGCAATGCCTTTTTCGCGGGCCTCATCCAGCGTTGTGTCTCCGGCCAGATGTTCCCAGATTTGCCGGTAGCCCACGCAACGGATGGAGGGCAGGTCCTCGTGCAGATCACCCCGATCACGCAGGGCCTGTACTTCCTTCACAAAACCTTTTTCCAGCATCTGATCAAAGCGCTGGGCAATCCGCTGGTGCAAGGCCAGTCGGTCGGAAGGTTCCAGGCTGACGATATGAAAACGATGATCGCCTTCCTTTTCACCTTCCTGTTCTATCATTGAAGAATAAGGCCTGCCGGTAATCAGGCAGACTTCCAGCATGCGCTGAATGCGTTGTTTATCGTTGGGCGACAGTCTTGCCGCCGTGTCAGGATCCAGTCGGGCCAGTTCTGCGTGTACATGCGGCCAGCCATACTCCCGGGCCATCTCGTCAATACGCGCACGCACATCGGCATCCGCTTCCGGCAGAGCATTCAGGCCCTGGCGCAGCGTATTGAAGTACATCATGGTGCCGCCTGCCAGTACGGGAATACGTCCTCGCTCACGGATCTGTGTAATCAACGCGTGGGTATCCCGCAGAAACTGCGCTGCGCTATAAGACTCTGACGGATCACGAATATCCAGAAGATGCTGGGGTGTTTCCGCGCGCTCCTGAAGCGTGGGTTTGGCCGTGCCGATATCCATCTGTCGATAGATGGTGGCCGAGTCCACATTGATGATTTCCACAGGCCAGCGACGAGCCAGGGCCAGCACGCCGGCGCTTTTACCGGATGCCGTCGGACCGGCCAGGCAGAATACAGGCGGGGTCACTGTCCGCGCATGAACAGTCTGTCAAGATCGTTCATGCTCCATTGGAACCAGGTGGGCCGTCCGTGATTGCACTGATTGGCTCTCTCGGTGTGTTCCATCTGACGCAGTAATGCATTCATTTCTTCGATGGTCAGCCTGCGATTGGCGCGTACAGATCCATGGCAGGCCATGGTGGAAAGCAACTCGTTGCGCTGGCCTGTGAGCTGTTCGGAAACGCCCACCATGTCCAGTTCTTTCAGGACATTAAGCACTAAAGATTCAATATCGCCACTAGCCAGCAGTGACGGTACCGAACGCACGGCAAGCGAGCGCGGCCCCGTGGCACTGACTGTCAGACCCAGCGTCATCAGGTGTTCGCGATGGCTTTCCATCACCGCTACGTCCTCTTCGGTGCAATGGATCACATACGGTACCAGCAGCTCCTGCCGCGGCAGCGCTTGCTGGTCAAGTAAGGCCTTGAGCCGCTCGTAGACCACGCGTTCGTGTGCGGCATGCATATCCACCAGAATCAGTCCCTTGGCGTTCTGCGCAAGAATATAAATGCCATGCAGCTGACCCAATGCCATGCCTAGTGGATACGGATCGGCATCGTCACCGGTATCGGGCAGGCCGTAAGATGGTTGCGCGCCGGATTTGCCGGACAGCGCGGAATTGAAATCCGGACGGTAAGCGGGCGGTGTCGCGCCAGCAGATGATGACCCCGGGAAATAACCCGTTGCTGAAGCCGGAAAAGGCGCACCAGTCGATGCGCCATTAGCTGTGCCATTGAACGCGCCAGAATTCGCACCATAATTGGAAGCCCCGCCACCCGCAGCTGAATCCCCCGCAGCGCCATCGGCGCCATCGACGCCCCGCAAAGCCGCATCGGAATCCAGCGGCGAATAAAAACTTCTCCAGCCGTCTGTCACGGGCGAAGACGATCCCGGGTATCCGGGCCCTCCATAGCCTTCGTGCAGACGCAAGGACGATTGATGTCCATGTGAATAGGGCGCCTCATTCGCAGCCCCGGTCGCACTGTTAGCAGGCTGCAAGCCGGCAGGCATGCGCACGGGCAAGGTATTGGCAGCTGCCGCTTCGCCACCCGCAGCCGCAAGCGCCTGCGTCAGAACCTGAGCCACAAAACGGTGGATGGCGCCGCTGTCACGAAAGCGCACTTCGTGCTTGGCGGGATGCACGTTAACATCCACAGCGGCAGGATCGATATCCAGAAACAGTACATACGCGGGCTGCCGGTCGCCATGAAGCACGTCCGAATACGCCGAACGGATGGCATGGGTCACGGTCCGATCCCGCACAAAGCGTCCATTCACATACAGATACTGTCGATCGGCCCGCGCACGTGCCGCGTTGGGCAGGGTAATCAGCCCGCGCAGACTCGCGGCCGGCAGATCAGATTCCACCGCCAGTCCGGCTTCGGTAAACTCATTGCCCAGCACGTCACGAATACGTTGAATGGGATCTACCGGCATCCATTGCCGGTATGCCTTGCCATTATGAAAAAGACGGAACGCGATGGACGAATTTGCCAGGGCAATGCGTTCAGCCACGGCCACGCAATGGCCCAGTTCCGTGCCTTCGGACTTCAGGAATTTACGTCTAGCGGGCACCGCATCAAAAAGCTGGCGTACATCAATGGTGGTACCGGTGTTGCCTGCGGCCGGGCTGATCTGCAGCGAGGTGCCGTCTATTTGCCAGGCGTGGTCATCCTCTTCGGTACGGGACGTCAGTGTGACGCGGGCCACAGACGCAATGGAGGCCAGCGCCTCACCCCGAAAGCCCATGGAGCTGACCGATTCCAGATCGCCCAGGCTATTGATCTTGCTGGTTGCATGACGCGTGAGCGCCAGCGTCAGCTCTTCTTTGGGAATGCCGTGACCATCGTCAATAATGCAAATACGTCTAATACCACCGCCGTCCAGACGGATCTCGATACTGCGCGCGCCCGCATCAAGTGCATTCTCCAGCAGTTCCTTGAGTACGGAAGCCGGGCGCTCAATCACCTCGCCAGCGGCAATCTGGCTGATGAGGGTATCGGGCAGGGGGGCAATATGACGGCGGTCGGACATGTAGAAAGCTCAGACGTTGTAATCTGTCATTTTACCCATAAAAGAAAACGCCTCCAATCAATGAAGGCGTTCACTTGAACTTGTGGCTTTCCGAAGGGCTGCCCGAAAGGTTTCGTGCTTATCGCTTGCGGCTTATCATATGCGACTTAACATAAGCGATTTAACATAACCCACTTAACGTATCCGGCTTACCCCACGCGCGCCAGCGGAGGGTTGGTCGCGAAATAGTCGTTGACCCCAGAGAATATCGCACGGGCAATCTGCCGCTGGTTGGCCGGACTGCGCAGGAAAACTTCCTCTTGTGGATTGCTGAGAAACGCCGTTTCCACCAGAATTGACGGGATATCCGGGGCCTTCAGAACGGCAAAGCCGGCCTGTTCAACCTTGCGGCTGTGGATGCCGTTAATCTGCGCCAGGGAACCCAGCACCCGATGACCGATTTTCAGAGAATCGTTAATCTGGGCGTTGGTGGACATATCAAGCAGCACGCTAGCCGTTTGCCGGTCATGCGCACCGATATCCAGACCTCCAATCAGATCCGAGGCATTTTCTTTCTTAGCCAGCCAGCGGGCGGCGGCACTGGATGCGCCGTTACGCGACAGCGCAAAAACAGAGGTCCCCCTGGCAGCCCGGTTGGTGAATGCATCAGCGTGGATGGAAACAAACAGGTCTGCCTTCACGCGCCGCGCCTTCTGCACGCGCACATGCAGCGGAACGAAGAAATCAGAGTCACGCGTCATATAGGCGCGCATATTGGGCTGGGAATTGATCACATCGCGCAACTGACGTCCGATGGCCAGCACGATATCCTTTTCGCGCGTACCACGACCGCCGATGGCACCGGGATCTTCGCCACCATGACCCGGATCGATCGCCACCAGAATAGGGCGATTCGGATTTGCCCGCGAAGGCTGACGCTGCGCAGTGGCAGGACTGGACTGCCCGCTCACTGAGGGTACAGGCGCATTGCTGTTGTTCTGTGCCAGATTGTCCAGAACCTGTGCCAGCGGATCGTTCTGCAAATCGTTGGCCAGCGCCATGATGGGATCTTTGGCGATTTTAGGATACAGATCCAGTACCAGACGGTATTGGTAATTGCCTACCGGTTTCGGTGTGAACACCTGCGGCGCGATGGCCTGTTTCAGGTCAAATACCAGACGTACTACATCTGCCCGGTTCTGGGCGACGCGCACGGATGAAATATAGGGATCGTTGGGGCGAATCTTGGAAATGAGCGAATTGAGCGCCTGGC
>JBEBTQ010000345.1:0-4132 GCA_040393685.1 Advenella kashmirensis
TATCGTACGGCTAGCCGATGACAGTGCCACGCTGATGACGCACAATGGCCTGACCGTCACGCAGGTGTCGGCCTGGATACTCAGCGACGAGGGGCAGCTATATATGCAGACCGAACACGGTGCAGGCATGCTGGCCGGCCGGGATATGGGACTGCTCACGGAGCGCCTGCTGGTCAGCGCCGAATCAAGACTGGATCAATTGCCACTGGATCAGTCTCATCTGGAAAGTCTGGCGGGCGGAAACGTGCTGCAGGTTTCTCTGGACGGTAACGCCGCGTTCACAGCACCCATGCAATGGCAGCCTGATCGGCAGATTCCGGACAAATTGGGATTTGTACGGCAGCCAGTGAACAGCTGAGGCTTTTTGCCAATGATCCGGTATTATTGTTTACACTATGCCTGATTCCATCGCATCAGAAATATCATCATGACGTCACGCGCCCCGCATTACTTTCCCGCTCCTACCACACAGGCTTTCTGCAGCCAGTGTGGCAACGCGCTGACGCGCCTTATCCCGCCCGATGATAATCGTGAGCGGGATGTGTGCAACCACTGTGGAGCGGTTCACTATCGCAATCCCCTTATTGTGGTGGGCACGGTTCCGGTCTGGAAAGACCAGATTCTATTGTGCCGCCGCGCCATTGAGCCTCGCTACGGCAAATGGACCTTGCCTGCCGGGTTCATGGAGCTGGACGAAACAACCAGTCAGGGAGCCATGCGCGAAACGCAGGAAGAAGCCGGTGCCGACGTTACCCTGGGTGAACTGTTCACGGTGCTGGATGTTCCCCGCGTCAATCAGGTGCATATGTATTTCCTGGCCCAAGCCAACAGCCAGACCCTGGACCCCGGGCCGGAGTCCCTGGATGCCCGGTATTTCAATCTGAATGAGATCCCCTGGGACGAACTTTCATTTCGGACGGTCACGCATACACTGCAGGCGTTTCTGCAGGATTACGAAAGCGGTTCATTTACCACGCACTATCACAGCATCGAATAAAATGCGCCGCCCCGAGGTATCAAGATCATGATCACCCTGCCCTGCCTCGACAATGACATGCCCTTTCCACCGGCATGTCAGGCGCTCAAAGAACCCGACGGACTGCTGGCATTTGGCGGGGATCTGTCAGCCAACCGATTGTTGAAGGCTTACAGGCTGGGCATTTTCCCCTGGTATTCTGCCGAGCAGCCACTGCTGTGGTGGTCTCCCTCGGCCCGTATGGTCCTGAAGTGCGAAGATATCAAAGTGTCGCAAAGCCTGCGCAAACTGCAAAAACGCATCGCCCGCCAGGAACAGGAGGCAGATGCCCCCATTCGCATCACGACCGATCTTTGTTTTGAAGCGGTCATGCGCGCCTGCGCCGCTCCCCGCGACGGGCAGACCGGCACCTGGATCACAGATGAAATGATTGGAGCCTACACGGCACTGCACAACCAGGGCCATGCGCATTCCATCGAGGTCTGGCACGACGGACAGCTATGCGGTGGTCTGTATGGCGTGTGTATCGGACGTATGTTTTACGGCGAATCCATGTTCTCGTGGCGCAGCGATATGTCCAAAATTGCATTGCTGTGGCTGGTTGGCTTTTTGCGCGCCAGTCAGGTGCCCTGGATAGACTGTCAGCAAAATACGCCACATCTTGCCAGCATGGGTGCTCTGCCAGTTGCGCGCGCTGATTTTTTGCGTCATGTGGCAGAAGCCGTCAACATGCCCGCTTTTGCCTGGCCGGCAGGACAAATGCTGGCCAACGGTACTATCGTTCACCCGATGTGATCGTCCGCGTTTTTCAGGTATAGTAAATGCAATATTAACCGCGGAAACTTCAGCTGCCGGTGGCCTGCCATGAGCGATATCCACGATCCGTCCTTTAACGTCCTGCAGTTTTACCTGACCGCCCCCTATCCCTGCAGTTATCTGGATGGAAAAATGGCACGGTCACAGGTCGTTGTGCCCGGCCATCTGATTCGCACTCCCGTATACGCCCAGTTGCTGCGTAATGGTTTCCGCCGCAGCGGCCTGTTCACCTATAGACCCCGCTGCGATCAGTGTCGCGCCTGTGTTTCGATCAGGATCAATTGTGAGCAGTTCACCCCCAGCAGAACTCAGAAGCGCATTCTCAAACGGCATCAGAACCTGACCGCGCGCATTCGCCCGCTGGAATGGGACGATTCCCATTTCGCACTCTATCGGAAATACCAGTCTGCCAGACATGCAGGCGGCGGCATGGATGACGACAGCTCGGAACAGTATGAAGAATTCCTGCTGACCAGCCGTATCGATTCACAGCTGGTGGATTTTCATGACGAAGAAGGTGTCCTGCGCATTGTCTCCATTATCGACGTCTCCGATGATGGCCTGTCGTCGGTCTATACCTTCTATGATCCCGATTACGAAGGCAGTCTGGGAACCTATTCGATTCTCTGGCAGGTGCAGCACTGCCGGGATCGCGGACTGCCCTGGCTTTACCTTGGTTACTGGATCGCCCAAAGTCGTAAAATGGCGTACAAAATCAATTTCAAGCCTGCCGAACTCTATATCAACCATCGCTGGGTCGACAGTGCAAGCCTGTCCGATCTGCATTCACTCTGATCCATCATGTCACTCGCCTATCGCCTTTATCCGCTAATCCGCCCGGTGCTGTTTTCCATGGACCCGGAACACGCGCACGAACGCACGCTCGAGGGTCTGAACCGATTGCACCAATGGGGGATGCTCAAAAAAATCCTTGACGCAAAGCCCAGCGCACCCGTGAAGCTTCTGGGCCTCACACTACCGAATCCGGTAGGTCTGGCCGCGGGGCTGGACAAGAACGGCGCCTATATTGATGCGCTGGGACATATGGGGTTCGGCTTTATCGAAGTGGGTACGGTAACTCCGAAAGCCCAGCCGGGTAATCCGAAACCGCGCATGTACCGTCTGCCCGAAGCCTGCGCCATCATCAATCGCCTGGGTTTCAACAATCTGGGGCTGGACGCCTTCCTGGCCAACGTTGCAAAAAGTGAATGGAAGAAACAGGGTGGCATTCTTGGGCTGAATATCGGCAAGAACGCCGCAACGCCCATTGAGCAGGCTGCCGATGACTATTTGCTGGGATTGACGGCCGTTTATCCGCAGGCCGATTATGTCACCGTGAATATTTCTTCGCCCAATACACAAAACCTGCGCGCCCTCCAACAGGCCGACGAATTAACCGGGCTGCTGACCGCGCTCAGGGAAAAACGCAAGGAACTGGCTGACCTTCATGGACGCGCTGTGCCGGTACTGGTAAAAATTGCTCCCGATCTGGATGCAAACCAGATTGCGACCATCGCCGAGCTGCTGCCGCAATATGAGATAGACGGTGTGATTGCAACAAACACAACACTTTCACGCAAAGGCGTCAATGGACTGGCGCATGCGAAAGAGAAAGGAGGATTGTCTGGCATGCCCTTGCACGAAGCTTCTCTGAAAGTTATTTCAGGACTGCGCAAGGCCCTGGGAGAGAGCTATCCCATTATTGGCGTGGGTGGCATCATGGAAGGCGCACAGGCTGCCGAAAAAGTGCAGGCGGGCGCCAACGCCGTGCAGGTCTATAGCGGGCTGATTTATCGCGGGCCGGTACTGGTCGATGAATGTGTTCGCGCCATCGCGCAATCAGGTGCGCTACGCCCGGCCTGATTGCCGCTTTCGGGTCTGACTGACCAAAAACGAGAAAGCCCTTCACACAGATGAAGGGCTTTGTTTACCACGGGCACATCGGAGATTTAACAGGGACCTGCTAGGGCCCCTTTGCTACTACGGAAAACCGTGAGATTCTATCAGGCCTGACGACGAGCAGAGCGCGTTGCTGTAGCAGCGGCTTTGCTGGCAGACTCTGTTGCCTTGATGGTGGCGTTGGTTGCAGCAGACAGGTTTGATTCGGCAACTTCAGCAGCCTGTTTGGCGGCCTTGTTGAGTGAATCGTAGGCGGTAGAGACGGTTGCCAGTGAAGATTTCATCAGGGCAACGGCACTTTCAGAACCTGTAGGTGCATTTTTTGCCAGTTGATCAATGGCTTCAGAAACCTGTTGCTGACCTTCAGCAACCTGGGCTTCGGTCAGTTTGATCAGTTCATTGCTAACGCCGGAAACAATTTCGTAAACGTGTTTGGTGTAG
>JBEBTQ010000346.1:0-4101 GCA_040393685.1 Advenella kashmirensis
TGCAGTATGCCGGAACCTACGGCTATACGGTGTGGTTAAGTCCAATGGAAGCTGCGCTGTCCCGCGGCGTTGCCGCCAGCGGCCCGTTTGCGTCACGACTTGTCCTGGTGGGAGTGCCGGAACAGGCAGAAACCATCGCGCTGCACACATTGTTCGAACTGCAGAAAACAACCGGTACACGCCTGCACCTTTGTCGCGTATCCAGTGCTGCCGGCATTGAGCTGATCCGTCAGGCCAAATCCCAGGGTCTGCCAGTTACATGCGATGTCTCGGTTAATCATCTGCACCTGACCGATCTGGACATTGGCTTTTTCGACAGTAACTATAGACTGGATCCGCCGCTGCGCGGTCAGCGTGATCGTGATGCCATTCGCAAGGGATTGGCTGACGGTACGATTGATGCTGTATGTTCTGACCATACGCCCGTTGATGATGACGGCAAACTGCTGCCGTTTTCCGAGGCCGAACCCGGCGCGACCGGCGTCGAACTGCTGTTCTCTCTGATCGTCAAATGGGCGCAGGAAGAAAAACTTCCGCTGGCCCGGGCGCTGGCAGCTGTCACGGCTTCTCCTGCTGCGATCCTGAAGGCGGGCGCGCCCTCTCTGCCGGGTTGTGGTTCACTTGCCGTGGGTTCGCAGGCCGATATCGCCATTGCCGATCCCGACATCTCGTGGACCGTGGGTCGCGACACACTGAAAAGTCAGAGCGTTCATACGCCCTTTGCCGGATACGAACTGCCAGGCAGGATTCTCACAACGTTTGTGGGTGGCCGTTGCGTATGGGAGTCAGCGTGATCGCATTTCTCCGGTTTGCTGTCCGGGCGTTTTTTTTGATTTTGCTGTTGCTGTCGGGTCTGCTTATCGCGGCGATTCTATTGCCCTTTTTGAGTCGTGCTGTGCGCGATGTGGTGACCCGGCAATGGTCGCGCTGCCTGATGCTGGTATGTGGGGTCAAAGTGGTGCAGCATGGCTCGCCCATTCTGAACGGACCGGTGCTGTGGGTGGCCAACCATGTCTCGTGGATTGATATTTTCATACTGAACAGCTGGCGCGCCACCTCATTTATCGCCAAGCAGGAAATCCGCAAGTGGCCGGTGATTGGCTGGCTGGTGGCACGGGCCGGGACGGTTTTCATTGATCGCGGTCAGCGCAATGCCATCACGCGTGTCAGCGAGACCATGAAAAATCTGTTTGAGCGCAATGTCTGCGTCGGTCTGTTCCCCGAAGGTACCACCACTGACGGAATGGATGTGAAGAATTTCAGTACCAGTCTTTTCGAGCCTGCCATGCGCGCGCAGGTGGCTATACAGCCTCTGGCCCTGGTGTTCTGGTACGAAGGGCAGCGCAGTGGAAAAATGGCCTTTATTGGCGATCAGACGCTGGTCGGCAATATCTGGGTACTACTCAGTGCGCGGCACGTTTGTGTAGAGGTCTATTGTCTGCCACCGGTCACGCGTAACGGCGAGGCGCCGACAATGCCCAGGGCTGAGCTGGCAAATCGCGTGCGGGAGGCCATTCGCGAGAAGGTGATACAGCGCTAGCGTTTTCCGTGATTTTTGCAGTCGATCTGAATGAGTTTGCGATCATTCAGACGCAGGGCAGTCAGTTTTCCTCCCCATACGCATCCGGTATCCAGAGCCAGCAGATTCTTGCGGATCATCAATCCCAGTGTTGACCAGTGCCCGAAAACAATGGGAATGTCTTCTGTCTTGCGGCCAGGCACATCGAACCACGGTACCAGGTCGTCATGACCGTCGGGCGAGTCCTTGGAGGCAAAGTCCATTTCCCCGTCCAGCGTACAAAGCCGCATGCGCGTAAACGCGTTAATGATCACACGAAGTCTTTTTGACCCGGACAGGCTGTCTTTCCACTGTACAGGTTCATTGCCATACATTTTTTGCAGGTTCTTTTTCCACTTGTCGCTGATCAGGGCCTCATGAGCCTCTTCTGCCAGGGCCAGCGTTTTTTCCAGATCCCATTTAGCCATCACGCCGGCATGAACCATGAGGTGTCCTGCATCGTAGTGCGCCAGCGGACGATGTCGCAGCCAGTCGATCAGCTCATCAACGTGCTTGTCCTTAAGGATGGAATCGAAGGTATCGGATTTGTTCTGATTGCGAATGCCGGCGTGGACAGCCAGCAGGTGCAGATCGTGATTGCCCAGAATGCTGACGGCCCGATCGCCCAGTTTGATGACGCGTTTCAGCGTGCGCAGCGACTGCGGTCCGCGATTGATCAGATCGCCGGCGAACCAGAATCGGCACTCCGGATCATCCTTGATCAGCGGATGTTCCAGCAGTTCGTCCAGCGCCCCGCAGCAGCCTTGCAGATCTCCTACAGCCCAGATGTTCATGATGCGGTCGCCTTACCTGAGAGTGATGCACGCTGACCGCGGGAACTACGCCTGGTTTCCATGAGATACAGGGAGAGCATCGCTATTACCATGGCAATGGTATTTGGCATAAGCGCCGTGAACCAGGGCGGCAGGTTTTTCAGCATGCCGACATTGAGCGCAAGCTGGTTGACCATGTAAAACGCCACGCCAAGCAAAATTCCCAGGAACACCTTGCCGCCAACGCCACCCTTACGCGTCTGCATGAAGCCGATAGGCGCGGCAATCGTGATCATGACAATCAGCGTGAAGGGATAACTCAGTTTGCGCCACAGGGCGACCACCTGGCGATTGGTCTGCAGCTGGTTCTCGCGCAGATAGGAAATGTAGTCCAGCAATGCGGTGGTGGACATTCGGTCTGGCTGCATTTGTCCGGCCAGAATCCGTCTGGGCGTGAGGGAGGTTTTCAGTTCCAGCGTGGGCAGGACGGTGCGTTTGGCAACGTCCGCTACCGGCCGGTTCGGGTCGGCCAGCGCCGATTTTGCATCGGTAAGACTGGTGATATGAACCACATCTGACAGGGTCAGCACCTTGTTTGAGAAATGACCTGTTTTGGCCTGATCCAGAGAAACGAAACGGCCATCCTGCACATTGTAGGTAATGATGCGGATGTCTTCGACCGTACCCTGATCGAGCAGACGGGCAATGTTGATGGTTCGCATATTGCCCTGTTCGTCGGGTTCGCGGAACCAGTGCCCGGAATTCATCTGTCCGCCGCTGGCCTTGCCCAGATATTTCAGGCTGGCTTCGCTGGTCATGAGTTCTGCGCGGGGTGTCACAAACTCAGAGAGGACAAAGGCGCCCAGCATGAGGGGAATCGTGATGGTCCACAACATGAGCAGCATGGAGACGCTACTGACCCCGGAAACGCGCAGAATCACCAGCTCATTTCGCTGCGCCAGACTGGCCAGCGCCAGCACCGAGCCAATGAGCAGGCCAATAGGCAGCAGATCATAAAGACGCGTTGGCAGCTGCAATACCTGAAGATAAAGCAGCGAGAGCAGGGGAAACTGATCGCTGACACTGTCCAGTTCATCGATCAGGGCGAAAAAAGTGAACAGACCCACCAGCGCGACCAGGACGGCCGCGGTGGAGCGATAGAGTTCTGTGCCGAGATACTTTCTTGCTGTGCGCATGTGTTCTGTTTATGTCCGGAGAAATGCGGGAATGCGCCTGTCACATCCGAGCCGTTGATTTTACTGTTGTTTGAAGACCGTTACCATCATAACCGCAGCAGGGGCGAATTTGTCAATCAGGCAGAACGGCACTGCGCATGCGCGCTGATATGGTTCGGCCACGCGAGGAAACAAATCGTGACTGCATGTTTTTTCCGTAGACTCTGGGATTGGGCAAAATCGCCGCAAGCCTTGCCGCCTGGCTGATGGACAGGTTTTTTGCGTCCGTGTGGAAATAATGTCGGGAGGCTGCCTGGGCCCCGAAAATACCAGTCCCATATTCGACCACATTCAGGTAAAGCTCCAGAATCCGCCGTTTGGACATCACCGCTTCAATCATATAGGTAATTATCAGTTCCTGACCCTTGCGGATATAGTTCCGGTCTGCGGAAAGAAACAGATTCTTTGCAAGCTGCTGCGTGAGTGTGGAACCGCCGCGGCGTCGCGTGCCGCCACTTTCTTCCTGCCTTTCGTTGTAGCGCCATGCCTTGCGGATGGCTTCCCATTCCACGCCATCATGCTGGGTGAAGCGGGC
>JBEBTQ010000347.1:0-4090 GCA_040393685.1 Advenella kashmirensis
TTAGGTGCTGTTGCAGAAGGCGTAATCATCACCACCCCTTCCTGATTGTAGACAGAAGCACCGCCGACTGTCGCGCCGGAGCAGACCGGACCAACGACAAAACCGATTTTCTTGTTGACGACATTATTGGCTGCGATCGGGCCCTGTTTGGGTTCGCAGGCATCATCAACCTCGACCATTTCAAACTGCTTGCCATCGTATCCGCCTGCTGCGTTGATCGATTCAATGGCGGTGCGGATGCCTTCACGTACCATGTCACCATATTGGGTCACCGGTCCGGTCACCGGTCCGACTGCCGCAATTTTAATCGTATCTGCAGCCAGTGCCTGGGTCGACAGCATCAGGCCGGCAGAGATGGCCACGGACAGTGCAGACGCTTTCAGATAATTCATTTGTAATACTCCGGTAATGTAAGAATACGTAATAACGTTTAACGCTGCTATTCTCGCATTTTTTTTCGAGATGGTTCAATTTTGTACGAAATTTCAAGGTAAACCCTGATCTGCGCAGGCAGACCGGCAATGCGAAGCTACATGCTGCGCACCTTGCCGTTAAGCATTCTGACGCCGGTCAGCTCGCAGCGATAGATGGCATCGGCCAGCGCATCAATCGCCTGCAGTCGGGGAAAACTACGCCGCCAGATCAGCACGACTTCCCGGTTAGGCACCGGCTCTTTTAACGGCACATAATGCACCAGATCATCTTCAGCTGGCGGCTTCTCGGGTAAAGCCGTCATCGGCAACAGCGTAATCCCCAGCCCGGCAGCCACCATGTGGCGGATGGTTTCCAGTGACGAACCTTCAAAGGAGCGCTGGATGCCGTCTGCTGCGGCAGAAAAGCGCGACATTTCCGGGCACACTTCCAATACCTGGTCGCGAAAGCAATGCCCCGCCCCCAGCAGAAGCATGGTTTCCTGCTTCAGCATTTCCGTATCAATTTGCGCCTTGCCCGCCCAGCGATGATGGCGGGGAACGGCAGCGATAAAATCTTCTTCATAAAGCGGACGAACCTCCAGGCCCGCTTCCGGCAATGGCAATGCGACGATGGCGCAATCAATTTCGCCCTGGCGCAGCAGCTCCAGCAGGCGCACCGTAAAACTTTCCTGAAGAATCAGGGGCATTTGTGGTGTGATACGCAATTGCAGAGGGATCAGCTTAGGCAGCAAATACGGTCCGATCGTATGAATCACGCCAACACGCAACGCGCCCGTCAGCGGATCATTGCCCTGCCTGGCGATTTCCTTCAGATTGGCGCTTTCTTCCAGGATTTTCTGAGCCTGCGTGACAATCCGCAAGCCCGTGGGGGTTACGCCCACTTCATTGCCACCGCGTTCGAAAATCACCACGCCCAGTTCATCTTCAAGTTTTTTAATCGCCACTGACAGGGTTGGCTGGCTGACAAAGCAGGCTTCGGCCGCACGACCGAAATGTCGTTCCCGGGCAACTGCAATGATATATTTGAGTTCGGTAAGCGTCACACCTGGCTCCGCATAAAAAAGGTCAAGTAGCTGCAAAGGCAGCCGTGGACAGGATAGTCCTGGTCAAGCGCCCGTTCGGCGCCCGGCTTAAGGGTTTGGAACGGATACCTCCGGCTCAGTTACATCATATTCTGAGCAAGTCTGCCCGCTGCCGCGCCCAGCGTTGCAAATGGGCCGCTGCCGCTTCGGGATGGGTAGCCTGCAGCCATTGCGCCGTCTCCCTGGCCTGCTCGGCAATGGGTGCATCCTGGTCGATATCGGCAAAGCGCAGTAGCGCCATACCTGATTGCCGCAAGCCAAGAAATTCACCCGGGCCACGCTGCTCCAGATCGCGCCGGGCAATTTCAAAGCCGTCCTGCGTTTCATACATGGCTTTCAGTCTGGCCGTTGCCACAGACGACAGCGGCGTCTGGTACAGCAGCACACATAATGATTCATTTTGTCCGCGGCCTACCCGACCCCTGAGCTGATGCAACTGCGCCAGCCCGAAGCGTTCCGCGTGTTCGATAATCATGAGCGAGGCGTTAGGCACGTCAACACCAACCTCAATAACCGTTGTGGCAACCAGCAAATCCAGCGCATGCGCATTGAAAGCAGACATGATCGCTGTTTTTTCCTGCGTCGGCAAGCGTCCGTGCAGCAGACCGATACGCAATTGAGGCAATTCCTGCTGGAGCCGGTTAAAGGTATCGGTGGCGGTCTGCAACTGCAAGGCCTCACTTTCTTCAACCAGCGGACAGACCCAGTAAACCTGTCTGCCCTGCCTGATCACCGTGTCTACATGCGCCAGTAATTCGTCGCGCCGGGAGTCGGCAAACAACTTGGTAATGACCGGTGTGCGCCCCGGCGGTAAGGTGTCAATGACCGAAACATCCAGATCAGCAAAAAATGTCATCGCCAGTGTACGCGGAATCGGCGTTGCACTCATACTCAGCTGATGCGGGGCAATGGTTTCCTGCTCACCCTTGCGGGCCAGGCTCAGACGCTGACCTACACCGAAACGATGCTGCTCGTCTACGACCATCAGTCCGAGTCTGGCAAACGTCACATGCTGCTGAATCAGCGCCTGTGTGCCAACCACCAACTGGGTCGTGCCATCGGCGACCAGCGCCGCGGCCTGCTGTTTTTTCTTCGGCGTCAGACTGCCTGCCAGCCAGCCGGTGCTGATACCCAGCGGCTCGAACCAGGCAGACATTTTTTTGAAGTGCTGTTCGGCCAGAATTTCCGTAGGGGCCATGATGGCCACCTGAAATCCCTGATCGATCGCCTGTGCCGCGGCAATGGCCGCCACCACGGTTTTACCACTACCCACATCCCCTTGCAGCAAGCGTTGCATGGGAAAAGTGCGTTGCATATCGGCCAGGATCTCCTGGCAAACGCGCTCCTGTGCAGCGGTGAGTGCAAATCCCACCTGACCAAGCAGACGCTGCACCAGACCGGAACCTGCGCCCTCAATCGCATACGCTTTCTTGCTCTCTCGCGTGGCACGCGCCAGCGACATGGCTAATTGCTGGGCCAGCAACTCATCGAACTTGATTCGCTCCCATGCCGGGTGCGTCTTCTCAATCAATGCCAGGGTATCTGCCTGCTTCGGCGGGTTGTGCAACAACTGTATGGCGTCGGCAAACGGCGCAAGCTGGTATTTGTTCTGAACTGCGACGGGCAGCGTATCGTCCAGTCGTACCCGCGCCAGCGCCGCATTGACAGCCTTGCGAATTTGCGGCTGGTTCAGCCCCTCTGTTGCCGGATACACCGGGGTCAGGCGATCTGATAATGGTGCGCCGGCACGGCTGACTTTGGGATGAACCATTTCAAATCCCCACAACGAACCACCGCGCACTTCGCCGCGCACGCGAATCAGTCGCCCTTCTTCTACGGCTTTTATCTGGCTGGGATAAAAATTCAGCCAGCGCAACGCCAGCTGGCCGGATCCATCATCGATGGTGGCGGTGAGCTGGCGCCGGCCCCGAATAATGACCTGGGCTTTGCGCACAATGCCTTCGACCTGCGCCATTTGGCCCGGGTACAGCGAATCGATGCGATGCACTGCCGTTTCGTCTTCATAACGCAACGGCAAATGCAAAACAAAGTCAAAATCCTGAACCAGTCCGAGGCTCGCAAATTTCTTGCTGATAGCACCGGGACTGGCGGTTTTTGCAGAAGCAGCAGGCATAACAACAGGCGCGTCAGACGACGATAATCGCCTCTACCTCGAACAGGGCACCTTTAGGCAAAGCACTTACTTCTACCGTTGAGCGGGCCGGAAACGGCTCGGGGATGAGTTCGGACATGACTGTATTGGCAATGCCAAAATGCGTTAAGTCGGTCAGAAACAGCGTGAGCTTGACAATGCTATGCAGAGAGCCGCCGGCAGCGTGAATGACTGCGCTCATATTGCTGAACGCCTGGCGCACCTGTTCTTCAACCTGCTCGGAGACAAGATCGCCCGTGGCCGGGTCAAGGCCGATCTGGCCTGAAAGGTAGACTGTGCTGCCAGCAGGTGCAACCACTGCCTGGGAATACGGACCGATGGCGCTGGGGGCTTTGTGTGTGTGGATGAATTGTTTGGTCATGAGATTCTCCAATGAAAGTGGAGTTTACTATAGGGATTTG
>JBEBTQ010000348.1:0-4073 GCA_040393685.1 Advenella kashmirensis
TGTGCCGATGAACCGGCAATACAGAGCACGGCATCGCACCAGTCTGTCTGCAGGATTTCGGTCAGCAGATCCTGATACTGTTCGCTGGTAGCAGCAAGCGTCAGATCAATCACAGGCGTTTGTCTGAGCTTCAGCCCACGCGATGCCATATGTGATACGAAGTCTGCGGTGGGTGCTACTGCCTCAAAACCGTGCAGACCCAGATTGTCCACAACAGTCGCGGCGCCCCCGCCCGTAGTCGTTATCACAGCGACTCGAATAGGCTTACTGGTGTAACTGTGAGATTCTTTATTGTGGCTCTGAATCTTGTCATTGACGCTTTGAGGCGTGCTGCTGGCGTTTTGGGGTTTGTTATTTGCGCCTTGACTCGCGCTGGCATCGCTTTGAGGTTTGTTAGCATCACTGTGTGCCTGCGGGCGCAAATGCGCATAACGCGTTGCCAGCGGGGCAATTTCAAATAGTGCTTCCAGCATGGTGACGCGAATCACATTGTGCGCACGAAAGAACGCATCAACGGCCGCGTCATTGCCGGCAATGGCGCCTGTGTGTGACTGTGACAGCGCATCGCCCTGCTCCGAACGGCCCAGCTTATAAGCAATAACCGGCTTGCCCGCCTCGTGGGCGCTTTTCAAAGCAGCTGAAAGGGTCTTCGCATCACGCAGTGTTTCAAGAAACAGCAATATCACACGCGTTTCGTCATCATCCACCATGGCATCCAGAATTTCGCCAACGGTCACATCACTTTCGTTGCCAACAGAAACCAGGTGTGAAAAGCCAAATCCGCGGGCGGCTGCACGCGACATCAGTGAGCCCATCATGGAGCCACTTTGCGAGATGATCCCGATTTCTCCTGAAACGAGATTATCCATTTCAAAGGCGGCGTTCACGGAAATGACTCCACCACTGTGCACATTAGCGAGGCCGATACTGTTGGGTCCAAGCACGCGCACGCCAAGACGTTTAGTGGTTGTCATCAGCTCATCCTGACGCTGCCTCCCTGCCTCACCTGCCTCTGCAAACCCATCGGAGTAAATCGTGACCATGCCAATGCCCTTTGCAGCACACTGCTCGATCACCTCATTCACACCGGCGCTGTCAATCATCACAAATGCGTGCTCGACCTGATCAGGAAGCGATGCAATAGTCTTCCATGCCTTGACTCCGCTGATTTCCTGAGCGGAAGGATTGACGGGATAAATATCACCCGTGTAACCATGTTTCTGCATGAACCGCAGTGGTCTTGCGGTATTCTTTTTCAGATTGCTGGAGGCGCCGATCAGCGCGACCGAGGCAGGCTTTAACAGTGCGCGTCTGAATGCCTTGATATCTTCAAACAGACTTGCCTCATGCTGGCTCTTGTTCGTCTTCATTCTGCTGCTATGTTCCGTGATAATTTCATATGTGTTTGCATGGCTTGCTGGTTGCCATATGTGTTTTTAGATCAGTCCAGCGCAAGCTGTCTGACCTGCTGCTTTTCCAGGTCCCAGATCTGTGCTTTAAGTGCCTGTGCCTGTTCCTGGCCCCTGACCGGGACGACCAGCTCGTCGTACTTGTCTTCCAGCTCCTGATCGCTTAACGGACACTCGGGATCACCTTTGCGATCCTGCGCATAGTGCTCATGACGATCGCCATTATTCAGCTCGATTTCAACGCGTGAAGAACGGTGGCGCGGGAATGCAGCGGTCAGTTCATCGTCCTGGACAAGTGTGATTTTTTCCATCAGCTTGCGGATGGCCGGATCGCCCAGACGATCGGACCCGAATGCATTCAGCCTGACCGAACCGTGGCACAGTGCATGCGCAACAACATAGCGCAGGCTGAACTTGCCTTCGAAGGACGTTCGAGGATCGGCATTTCCCGTCACATCAATGGCGGTTTTGTAGGTCGAGACGCGGATCGCTTTAATGTCATCAACCTTGAAGCCATGCTGTTGCTGCAGCGCCAGTGCGGCGTCAATAGATGGGAATGTATGCCCACAACACCCGTGATTTTTTTGCGTAATGCGCGTGATGTTGTATTGAGTTCCCAGCCCCGCAGTGACGACAGGCAGATCCAGCTGTCCGCCCAGTGCAGCCGCAAAACCAGCCTCGCCCTCCAGAATATCGGCGACTCCGGTGACACCCGCAGCCGCCGCCGTGGCAGCGCGGATGCCGACTGCAGCGGCGTGTCCGGCATGCAGGGCTTTGGTCATGGCATCCGAACGGAATGCCTGCTGTAATCCGGATGCAAACGTGGCCGCAGTCGCAATCGCGTGCTGCATCACAACTGCATTACCCGGTGCATACAGTGCCGCTGCTGCTGCCGCCGCTCCAATGCTTCCAACCGTGCCGGTCGTATGAAAATATCGGTAATGGGCAGGCTGAATGGCGGCGCCCAGTCTGGTAGATATCTCATAACCCACGACAATCGCTACCATCAGGTCCAGCCCGTTGCTGTCCAACGTGTCTGCCGCAGCGAGTGCTGCCGCAATGACAGGACAACCCGGGTGGTAAACGGCATCTCGAAAAATGTCATCAAACTCCACCGTATGGGACACGCTTCCGTTGATCCATGCGGCCGTCGCGGCAAATGTCGTTTTGCCAAATCCCGGAAGCCGGGCATGACCCACACCGGTTTCGTCCTCGTGCGCCTTTACCAGTTCGGTACCTGGAGACATGCGAGTCCCCGGATATAAGGCCGCGAGCCAGTCCAGCACAGCCCGCTTCGTGTGATGAGAGACTTCCGGGGTCAGTTTACGTTTAGCGCTTTCCTGCGCGCCGTATTCGGCAAGTTCCTGTATTAGCATAGTTATCCGCGAATTAAGGGACGTATCTGGAGAGATAGCGTCAGATTGCGACATAAATCATCGATACCTCAATTCTATAAGCCCCCCGGTTTGCGGCTTTGACATTTCGTGAACGCTGCTATCTCCGGTGGTGCAGGGTTAAACCGACCATCACCATTGGTGATGGAGTCCATGACAATCGGTTGCTAACCCGCGACGTGAAATCAGATAGACTTTCATCGAAACAGGCACGCGTTGCCTGTCACAGTTGAAATATCCGGTGATATGTCTGGCTTTTAGCCCGGTTATCCTGATATCGCGAAACAAATGAAATACCAGGCTGACCGTTTGGCCCGCCGGATATCACAGCACAATAATCAAAATGGTGACTGCACCGCAATCGCCAGGACGGAGACACTTTCATGCGCCCAAGCCTTTTCTCTTTCATTCTTGCCTGTACAGCAGGATTCGCCATAAGCTCCGCTGCCCGTGCAGACGTCAGTTTTTCTGAGCGCCCGATTCGCCTGATTGTTCCCAGTTCGCCTGGATCGGGTCTCGATAATCTTGCACGCACCTTTGCGCCGAAGATGGGGCAGTTGTTGAAGCAATCGGTGGTGGTAGAGAATCTGGCCGGTGCGTCGAATATTTCAGGCACGCGCGAGCTGGTCCGCGCCAAACCGGATGGCTATACGCTGGAGCTCATCTCCTCCAACCATGCAGTGAATCCCAGTCTGCACAAGAATCTGCCTTACGATTCGGTAAAGGACATTACGCCGATTTCCAATCTGGTCACTTCGCCACTGGTGGTGGCCATACCCGCCACATCGCCATATAAAACGCTGGGCGATCTGGTGGCCGCGGCCAAGAAAGCACCTAAAAGTCTCAATTACGGATCTGCAGGGGTCGGCACCTCCCTGCATCTGGCCGGCGTGCTGTTCGAAAAACGCGCCGGTGTAGAACTGACGCATGTGCCTTATAAAGGGGGGAACACAACCGTGAATGATCTGATTTCGAATCAGATCCAGCTCGCCTTTCTGGCGATTGCCAGCGTTTCTGAGCAGATCAAGGGTGGCAAATTGCGCGGACTTGCTGTGACCTCCGGTAAACGTAGCCACATTTTGCCTGACCAGCCTACCCTTCAGGAGGCGGGTGTGAGCGGATATGTTTACGAACCCTGGCTGGGCATGATCGCACCAGCAAACCTGCCAGATGACATTCGCGATAAACTTCACGCCACATTAAAAGAGGTCTTCGCCGAGTCGGAGGTGAAATCCAAAGTGGAGAATCTCGGTTTCGATATCGTGCTATC
>JBEBTQ010000349.1:0-4060 GCA_040393685.1 Advenella kashmirensis
ATACAACGCCCCCTTGCTGGCCAGAATACCCAGATTAACGCCGGTCACCGCACCGGATGCATTGCCGAAACTGACCATCAGGCCGCGCGGCTGCAGGCAGTCCAAAGAGCGTTCCCAGGTATCCTTACCCACGCCATCATAAACCACCGGCACTTTCTTGCCATTGGTCAGTGACAGTACGCGCTCGACTACATCTTCCTTGCTGTAATCAATCGTTGCCCAGGCGCCATGCGCCAGAGCAATATCCGCTTTCTCGGGGTTGGAGACCGTACCGATCAGCTTGACACCAAGCGCCCGGGCCCATTGGCAGGCAATCAGGCCAACGCCGCCTGCCGCCGCATGGAACAGAATCGTTTCATGCCCCTGCAGCCGGTAGGTTTGCCGGAACAGATATTGCACGGTCAGACCCTTGAGCATGACGGCAGCAGCTTCATCGAACGACAGAAAGTCGGGAATCTTAAGCACATTAACTGCGGGCACATTGCGCACTTCGGCGTATGCGCCAATAGGGCTTTGTCCATAAGCGACACGATCGCCCTTTTTCAGATGCGTGACCCGGCTGCCAACGGCCTCGACGATACCGGCAGCCTCAAAACCCAGTCCATGCGGCAACGGCTGCGCATAAAGGCCGGTCCGGTAATAAATATCGATAAAATTGAGGCCGATCGCCTTTTGCACGATCTGCACTTCGTTATCTGCCGGTGCGCCGACCTCTTCGGTCACCACCTTCATGACACCGACATCGCCGTGTTCGCTGATCTCTACTTTTCTTGATGACATTGCCACCACACCCTCCTGAGTTTTCTATAAGCCACAATGGATGAAACAGATTAGTGTATTTAAGACGATACGCTGTATTAAATCAACGGAGTCAGTTAAAATAAATATAATGATACAGTCAAAATCTGCTTAGGCAGTAAATAAAATGAATACAGGCACGCCACCCCTTTCCTCTGAAGCCCCCCAACAGGATCCCACCGCTGAATCCAGTGCGATCAACGAAGCTTGCGGCCCTTTTTACACCAGCGCGGCAAACAATAAAGGGCTCAAGAACATCGGTTATCTGATCAAGTTGAATTTTCATTCCATTTCGCACATGATTGAAGCCGAAATGGAGCCGCTGGGGCTCACCGCCTCGCAATGGCACCCAATTGCCATTATCGGACTGAACAAAGCCAATACCCCGGCCAGCGTCGCCCGCACCGCAGAAGTGGATACCGGCGCCATGACCCGTACCCTGGATCGGCTGGAGAAAAAAGGCTTTCTCAAGCGTCGTCGCTCAACCAACGATCGCCGGGTCGTAGAACTGGAATTGACGGAAAAAGGCCACGTCGTCACTGAAAAACTGATGCCCGCTGTGTCGCGCGCGCTCAATGCCCACCTCAAGGGATTCACCGACGAAGAAGCCACATTGCTGATCAGCTTTTTGCAACGCATGCAGCAAAATGGCAACACCGAAACTTACGAACACCTGCTCAAGGAACTTGAGAACGAAGAAGGTTGCGTTCTGTCCGGCAAGAATACCCCCTCGGCAGGCTGATCCATTGCAACAACAGGGCTCCCCGAAACCGGCGGCGCCCTGTCATCACTCAGCTAGCGTTTTTTGCCCCCGATCAGCGACCCCAGCACGCCACGAATCAATTGCCTTGCGGCACCGCGCACATAGCTTTTGGCCACTTGCTGAACCACACCGTCGCGGTGCCCGCCGCGCGGACCCGTGGAACCCACCATCAAATCCTTGACCATCCCCAGGATATCATTCCCTGTGTCAGCACCCTCTGCCGACTTGCCTGATGCCTGGTCCGAATTTTTTTGCTCGGTCCGCTTGGCCAATACCTCAAATGCCGACTCCCGATCAACCACCTGATCGTACTTTCCGGCAAACTGAGACTGAGCGCGTAACGCCTGGCGCTCTGCATCGGTCGCAGGGCCGATACGGCTGGCCGGTGGCATGACCCACCCACGCTGCGTAATGCCCGGGCTTCCCTTCGCATCCAGAAAGGACAGGAGTGCCTCACCCACACCCAGCTCGCCAATGGCCTGGGTGATATCCAGATCCGGGTTGGGACGCATGGTTTCGGCAGCGGTTTTCACCGCACGCTGATCACGTGGTGTAAAGGCGCGCAAGGCATGCTGCACCCGGTTACCCAGCTGGCCCAGGACCGTTTCAGGAATATCCAGCGGGTTCTGCGTTACAAAAAACACCCCAACGCCTTTGGAACGCACCAGTCGCACAATCTGTTCAATTTTCTGTAACAACGCTGCAGGGGCATCGGTAAACAGCAAGTGCGCTTCGTCAAAGAAAAAGACCAGACGCGGCTTCTCGGGGTCCCCAATTTCCGGCAGGGATTCGTAAATCTCGGCCAGCAGCCACAGCAAAAAGACCGCATACAGTTTGGGTGACTGCATCAGCTTGTCTGCTGCCAGGATATTGACAACCCCCTGTCCGCTGGCGTCAGTCCGAAGCAAATCCTGTATATCGAGCATAGGTTCGCCGAAAAAATGATCGGCCCCCTGGGATTCCAGCTGCAGCAAGGCACGTTGAATCGCCCCGACCGAAGCAGTGGACACATTGCCATAGTTCTGCCGCAACTCGCTGGCACGGTCGGCCACGTTTTGCAGCATGGCGCGTAAATCCTTGAGGTCGAGAAGTAACTGCCCTTCATCATCGGCCACCTTGAACACCAGATTCAGAACACCGGTCTGGGTTTCGTTCAGATCCAGCATCCGCGCCAGCAACAGCGGGCCCATGTCGGACATGGTGGCCCGCACCGGGTGCCCCTGTTCGCCGAACACATCCCACAAGACTGTGGGCGCTGCACCCCATTGTGGGGTTGGCAGACCATATTTCTGCAGGCGTTCCTGAAGTTTGGGGCTGTCTGTGCCGGCCTGGGAGATACCGGTGAGGTCTCCCTTGACGTCGGCCATGAATACCGGCGTTCCCAGGCGTGAGAACGACTGGGCAAGCACCTGAAGCGTAACCGTTTTGCCGGTGCCGGTCGCCCCCGTGATACAGCCGTGACGATTGGCCATCTGTGGCAGGATGACGACATCTGTCTGACCACTTTTTGCAATAAGTACCGGATCTGCCATGAGTTTCCCTTTCTGTCGATGAACCTGCTGCAAGCGTTTCCCGACCCCCGTTCCCAACGTGGTGAACAATCGGCGGCTGGCGCTGCGTCAGCGCCTTTGTCATGACGCCTGAATGCTCAGCGCGCCTGCGCCGGGACACTGCGCCAGGCCCGAATGTCGGTAAAACGACGTAAACAAGCCGTATTCTATAAAAGTTTATGACTGTTCAGGGTAAAATTCTTTATTTTGCTACTTCAAGAGTTAATCAAACCATGGCAGGTCACAGTAAATGGGCAAATATCCAGCACCGCAAAGGTCGCCAGGATGCCAAGCGTGGAAAAATCTGGACAAAAATCATTCGTGAGGTCACCGTTGCCGCGCGCGCCGGCGGCCCCGACCCGGATAGCAACCCGGCCCTGCGCCTGGCCTGGGACAAGGCCACCGCGGCCAATATGCCCAAAGACAACATCCAGCGCGCCATTACGCGCGGAGCTGGCGGGGCCGATGGCGAAAATTACGAATCCATCCGCTACGAAGGGTATGGTGTCAGTGGTGCTGCGGTCATTGTCGATTGCATGACAGATAACCGCACCCGCACTGTGTCGGATGTGCGCCACGCGCTCACCAAACACGGCGGCAATCTGGGCCAGGACGGTTCAGTGGCCTTTATGTTCAAGCATTGCGGCCAGTTTATTTTCAGCCCTGAGTACTCAGAAGATCAGATCATCGAAGTCGCGCTGGAAGCCGGCGCTGAAGATGTGGTTACCGATGAAGAAGGCCTGATTGAAGTCCTGTGCGAGCCTTCGCTCTATTCCGATGTACGCGCCGCGTTTGAAAAAGCCGGCCTGAAACCGGAAATGGAAGGCGTCATCATGAAGCCACTGAACGAAACCGAACTCACCGGCGACGACGCCAAAAAAATGCAAAAAATTCTCGATCAGCTCGAAAGCCTGGATGACGTGCAGGAGGTCTATACCACCGCTGTCTT
>JBEBTQ010000350.1:0-4056 GCA_040393685.1 Advenella kashmirensis
TGCTGACCGGACGCGACGCGGCCCATAAACGCATTCAGGACATGCTGGCCAAAGGTGAGCCGCTGCCCGTGGACTTCACCAACCGCGTCATCTACTACGTCGGTCCGGTGGATCCCGTACGCGATGAAGTTGTGGGTCCTGCAGGTCCGACCACGGCCACGCGCATGGATAAGTTTACCGATATGATGCTGGAGAAAACCGGTCTGATCGCCATGATCGGCAAGGCAGAACGCGGTCCGGTGGCAATTGAATCCATCAAAAACCATCGCTCGGCATACCTGATGGCCGTGGGTGGTTCCGCCTATCTGGTATCCAAAGCAATCCGCAATGCGAAAGTGGTGGGCTTTGAGGACCTGGGCATGGAAGCCATTTACGAGTTTGAAGTCAAGGACATGCCCGTGACGGTGGCTGTTGATTCGAGTGGTACGTCGGTGCACACCACCGGTCCCCGCGAGTGGCAGGCCAAAATCGGCATTATTCCGGTTCCCGCATAAGCAAAAAAAGCACGCCCGCGCCCCGGACGCGCCAGGTCCGGGGACAGCCCGAATTATCTGGTTACACAGTGCCGTGCTAACCAGGGCAGAGACACCGGGTTTTTATGGGTATTTCCTAATTGTTCCGAGTGCGCGCGCTCTGTAACCTTGCGCTGTTCGAGTCAGCCCCCGCAAACTTGCGATCCGGCTGACTTTTTACCGTATTTGCAAAGGAACACCCATGAAGATTAATGCGACAAGCATGATTCTGTCACTCCTGCTGGGCGGGCTCGCAACAAGCGCGCAGGCAGCAGGCACGCTGGTTTACTGCTCAGAAGGCAGTCCTGCCGGTTTTGATACTGCCCAATACAGTGCGGGTACCGATTTTGATGCGTCAGCCGAAACCGTATATAACGGCCTGGTGGCCTTCAAGCGCGGCACAACGGAAGTGATTCCGGCTCTGGCCGAAAAATGGGACATCTCTGATGATGGCCTGACTTACACCTTCCATCTTCGTCCAAACGTCAAATTCCAGACATCTCGCTTCTTCACGCCGACACGTGGCCTGACCGCAGATGACGTGGTCTATACCTTCCAGCGCATGATGAGCAAGGATCATCCGTTCCGTAAGGCATACCCCACGGAATTTCCTTATTTCACCGACATGGGCATGGACAAAAACCTGAAGTCCGTGGAAAAGGTTGACGACAATACCGTGAAATTCACACTGAACGAAGTGGACGCGGCGTTTGTCCAGAACATGGCCATGCCGTTTGCCGTGATCCTGTCTCAGGAATACATGGAAAAACTGCTCAAGGATGGCAAACCGGAAATGATCAACCAGCAGCCGCTGGGCACCGGCCCGTTCGTCTTTGAACGCTATCAGAAAGACGCACAAATTCGCTATAAGGCAAACAAGGATTACTGGGATAAAGAAGAAGGTCCGCTGGTGGACAATCTGATTTTCGCCATTACCAAAGATCCGTCTGTTCGTGCCCAGAAGCTCAAGGCCAATGAATGTCAGCTGGCTTCCTATCCGCTGCCGGCAGATGTCGAGCGACTCAAACAGGATCCTAACCTGAAAGTGCAGTCCAATCCGGGCTTCAATGTTGGCTTCATCTATTACAACACCGAAAAAGAACAGCTGAAGAAAAAAGAAGTTCGGGTAGCCCTGGATATGGCCATCAACAAGCCGGCAATCATCAAGGCCGTTTACGGTGGCCAGGGCGTGCTGGCCGATGGCCCCATGCCGACCAGCCAGTGGTCTTATGACGATACGATCAAAAGCCGTCCGACAGATGTGGAAAAAGCCAAGGAACTGTTGAAAGAGGCCGGCTATCCTGACGGATTCAGCATGGGTCTGTGGTCGCTGCCTGTGGTTCGCCCGTACAACCCCAATGGCCGTCTGATGGCTGAAATGATCCAGTCTGATTGGGCCAAGATCGGTGTCAAGGTGAACATCAGCACTTACGAATGGGGCGAGTACCTCAAGCGCGCCAAACAGAATACGCACGATGCCATTATGGTTGGCTGGACCGGAGACAATGGGGATCCGGACAACTGGCTGGGTAATCTGCTGTCATGCAACTCGGTTGGCGGCGTGAACTATTCTCGTTTCTGCTATAAACCGTTTGACGATCTGGTGGTCAAGGCCAAGCGCGTGACCGACAAGGACGAGCGTACCAAGCTGTACAAGGAAGCGCAGAAAATCTTCCACGAACAGATGCCCATGTCACCTATCGGTACATCGATTGTCAATGTCCCCATGAACAAGAAAGTCGAAGGCTTCAAAATCAGTCCCTTCGGTCTGTTCCAGTTCTATGGCGTCAGTCTGAAATAATCGTTTCAGTCATTGTGTGAATCAAAGAGGAGGCTGCCCCGCAAGGGGAGCTTCCGCTTTGTCATTGTTTTTCAGGACACGCCAAACAGTAAGCGCTTCATCCCACTGATGTAAGTGTCCTCGGAGCCTGACCCCATGTTTTCTTTTATTCTGAAGCGGCTGGCGATCCTGATCCCGACTTTTTTCGGCATTACGATCCTGACCTTCCTGCTTATCCATATGATTCCCGGTGACCCAGTGATGACCATGCTGGGGGAACGCAACGTCGACCCGGAAATCTATAAATCCATGATGGCAAGGCTGGGACTGGATCAGCCGCTGCATATCCAGTATCTGCATTATCTGGGCGGCCTGCTGCAGGGTGATTTCGGCAAGTCTTTTTCCAGCCAGAGCAGCGTGTGGGGCGAATTCATAGCCCTGTTCCCGGCAACACTGGAACTGGGTATCTGTGCCCTGTTGTTTGGTGCGGTCTTCGGCATCCTGCTGGGCGTGCTTGCGGCGATTAAGCGTGGCACTTTTCTGGATCATGGCGTGATGGGCCTGTCCCTGACCGGTTATTCCATGCCGATCTTCTGGTGGGGCCTGATGCTGATCATGCTGTTTTCTTCTTACCTGGGCTGGACGCCGGTATCGGGGCGCATCAGTCTGACGTATGACGTGCAGCCCTATACCGGTTTCATGCTGATCGATTCGGTCATCGCCCAGATCCAGGATCCGGAGTACAACAGCGGCGCCTTTCTGGACGCTGTTCGACATCTGATTCTTCCTTCCATCGTGCTCGGCACTATTCCACTGGCAGTGATTTCGCGCATGACCCGCTCATCTATGCTGGAAGTCATGGGAGAAGATTACGTACGTACTGCCAAAGCCAAGGGGTTGTCTCCGCGGCGGGTGATTTTTGTGCACACTCTGCGCAATGCCATGATCTCTGTGGTGACCGTGGTGGGTCTGCAGATCAGCTCGCTGATCGGGGGCGCGGTTCTGACCGAAACCATCTTCTCGTGGCCGGGCATCGGCAAATGGCTGGTGGATGCGATCTTTCGGCGTGACTATCCTGTCGTGCAAAACGGGCTGCTGATTGTGGCCATTCTGATCATTCTGGTGAACCTTGTGGTGGACGTGGTGTACGGCGTCGTCAACCCACGAATTCGCCATGCCAAATAAGGAACTGAACATGACCCAGGTCGTTTCTGCCGCCAATGTTGCGGCATCCGCGGGGACCATGACGTATCCTTCGCCCCTGCGGGAATTCATTAGCAGTTTTTCCAAAAACAAAGGTGCTGTCGTTGGCTTCTGTTTCCTGCTGCTCATGGCGCTGGCAGCCATTCTGGCTCCCTGGCTTGCGCCGCATGATCCGCTTATGCAGTTTCGCGACCATATGTTGCAGCCTCCCGCATGGCAAGAGGGTGGCAGCAGTGCCTATCTGCTGGGAACCGATGAAGCCGGGCGCGATATTCTGTCGCGCCTGATGCACGGTGCCAGGCTGTCACTGGTCATTGGTTTTTCTGCTGTACTTATCACGCTGGTTCCGGGGATTCTGCTGGGACTGCTGGCCGCGTTCTTTCCGAACAGCGCCGGACGTGTGCTGTTGCGCATTGCCGATATCATGATGTCACTGCCCTCGGTACTGCTGGCCATTGCCATCATGGCGGTACTTGGCCCTGGCATTACCAATGCCATGATTGCCATTGCGGTAGTGGGCCTGCCGGGCTATATGCGTATCGTGCGTGCATCGGCGATGAG
>JBEBTQ010000351.1:0-4047 GCA_040393685.1 Advenella kashmirensis
CCGTTGATGATAAAGAAAACAGGAACTGCGATCCGCAGCAGGCCATTGACGAACAGATAATTCAGATATTCGGCCGTTTCGGTAAACAGCGACGCATGCAGGGCCACCACCATCATCGCCAATGCTATTTTCAGGCCATCTGTTCCCGCATTACGCTGCATGTATCATCCTTTATGTAAAGATATATTGTAACGGCAGCGCCGGGCTCATTGATGAATGTTGCCTACCAATTGATTTGGAATGTTACTGAATCAGCAGCCGCAGCGCTGATACCACTGTTCAGCTTTGGGCAAAGTAATAAAGCCCACACAGGACAAGACCGAGGAATACAACGCATGACGCCATTCCAATTAAAAAGCCTGATGCAAATACAATCGAAAATGTAATCAGACGTATGGCGATTTTCCCTGATTTATTCATGGCTGTGATGTCTCGGGTTTGAAATACTGGTCAGTCGACCACTCCAGATAGCCGCAATTGAGCATAGGAAAATGTCGGGTTACTCGTTTCCCATTTCGTTTGGTATAGACGATGAAACTTGAATCAGATTCTTCTTCCAGTTCCACACTATCGTAAGCAACCCTACCGCCCTCGCTGAACAGACCCGGCCTGTGTGCATCCTTCAAAATAAAATCGATGGACTCCTGCTTTGTAAGCTCAGGACATGGCCCCCAGTACTTAACGATTGGGTATACAAAGAGGACAAACAGGACAAAGCCCAGAGACACCACAGCTCCGGCAACAAAGCCCCAAGTAAACGTTTTCATGGCTTAGCGATCTGACGGCAAAAGAAGTCGGCAACATTGACACTGGTGATTCACTGATAAAAGTGGAGAATCGCCAGTGTCAGGCCTATTTTACGGTCAGGTATTGTGCGAAACAATTTGACAGATCAAATCACTGAGCAAGAGAAGTAAGTCGTGCGCTGTATTTCAATCATTCTCTTCCGGTCGCCTCTGGCGATCTGTTCGTCCGGTTTAATTTTCAGGCGCCTGGGAACATCCTGGTATTGTCATCCCGCTGGCGTGGTCCGCCGCCACCGAATCCGCCTGGCGGTGGACCGGGAGGTGGTCCATTGCGTGCGCCGGATGGCATAGGTGGAGGCGCTTCAGGTTTCTGGCCCCGTTTATTTCCTGACGCATCCGGCCCGGGTGGTCCGCCCGGTCTGCCACCCGGGCCAAAGCCGTTCATGCCTTGATTCTGTTCCGTCCATTGCGCCTCGGGATCAACGCCCACAACCAGGGCTGCAATATAGCGATCCTTTTGCTCCCGGATGGAGCAGTAGGATCCCTCTCCTGCCTGAGCGGCAATCCCATCGATACTGTTGACCGTATCACGCTCTTCACTGCGCTTATATTCGGAAGATTTCAGGTAGATGTACTCACTCAGCGCATCGGGAAAAAAGATCTGGCTGGTCAGGACCGTCTTGTCATCAAGGAAAATTTTGTAATGAATATGCGTTGTGCGACCACGATACCAGCCGGGATAGATGGTTTCGAAGGTCGCAATTCCGTTTGCATCAGTCAGTTGTGTGCCGCGAAGAAAAGTCTGACCCGTTGTGTCATTATTGCGTTGCGCGCCCATATTGGCATAACCCGAATAGTCTCCCTGTGCGTCGCAGTGCCAGATATCGACTCTGGCTGAGGCAAGCGGCCTGCAGTCAGCCGTGACCACCTGAATCTGCATACGAAGTGGAATGCCTTTTTTGTCTTCCCTTATATCTTGTCTTACCAGCTTAGGGTCGATGTAGTACGGCCCTTCCGTTGTCTCTGGCATGACTGCGCAGACATTGGAGGAAATCAGACCCATGGTCGCAGCGACCAGAGTCAGATCAGCACTTCCCCTGGACTGGGCGAAGGAATTGCCTGCGGCCATCAAAGGAAGGGCCGCAGGAGCCGCAATCAACGCGCGAAAAATGTCGCGACGTGACGATACGGTTCTGGACGATATTTTCTTATTCATTTGGCTGGATCACACCTGAAATTCACTGATGGGAAGTATAGCTTGCAGAATTTCCAGGGAATTCATCTGGCAACCAACTGAAATCTGTGACGACGATTGGTGCCCTCCAGGTTATTGCAATTGCTCCAGGCCATGCAACGCCCTCACCGAACATTGCCTCCACGTGATATAACTTGTCTCTCCACTCACTCTGACAGCTGAACGAAGACATATCACAATCGTCAAATAAATGTCGCCTGGCATCCAATTCCGTACCTCAATTAAAGCCAGTAACGCGTCGTGTCAAACATCTGACGGCTATGTTGCGGTGGACTGGCTTATTTCATATTTGGGTGCTGCCCAACCTTCCATGATGATGTTGACGCAAACCGCTGACTTGCTTTCTACTGCGGTCTGCAATGCTGTCGAAATACCCTCAGGCTGCTCCACCAGCAGACCCCGGGCGCCGAGTGATTCCGCCGTCTGATCGTAGCGAACCCGTTCGCTCAGAGTGCAGCCATACAGACGCTCCTGGCCATACTCGCGCAATTGAATCATATACTCCGCATTCCACCGGGAATCATTGCCGACCACAGCGGTGAATGCTGCTCCTTCCCTGGCCGCTGTCTCAAATTCCATGCAGTGAAAGCCTACGGTCCCATCTCCCATCAGGGCAACGATGGTCGCATCGGGCCTGGCGATTGCCGCTGCGATCGCATAGCACAGCCCACCGCCAATTGCACCGGACATGCCGTTGATGATTCGGGTTGATGCCTGACAAAAACCCTGCGCCCATTGGCCAAATTCGCCACCATCACAAATTAAAATGGGGTCCTTAGCCTGATCCAGCACGGTCTGGACGTGCTTGCAGATTGTTGTGGGATCAGCCAATTGTGAATCGCTCTGCGACTGCTCTGCTTCGGCGAGCTGACGGTTATCCAGCGCCTGCCGGACATGCGCAACCCAGGCGTCACGATTCGCAGCGGAAGTTTGACTTATCAATTGCTCCAGCACCGCATCGGCATCTGCCTGAAACCCTTTGTAAAGCCGCTCGCCCAGCAATCTGTCTGCGCGCGCCAGCATCGCTTCATCGGGGTCCACAACAATGATATCGGCACTCGAATTCATATCGGCACTGCGCCCGAAATTCAGACTGAAGTCCAGCGCCTTGCCCATCAAAAGGATCAGATCGGCTTCCTTCAGAAGCTGCTGCATATTGCCCAGTGAAGGATCGCGCAAACCTCTGGGACTTTCCATGGCGATTAATGGCGTTTGTAATGCGCCGGCCTTTTCATGCAGGTCACGAGCTCTGCTGGCGTTGTTTTGAGGACCAAGCAGGATCAGCGGTTTTTCCGCGCGTGCCATCCGCTGCGCAATATCGTCAACGTCCTTTTCGGCAAGCGCCTGACGCTGACGCGCTGGAGCCGATCCGCGTTTTACGGTGACTGACTCGGAATCGGCCGTCAACAGATCAAATGGCATTGCCACGTGAACCGGCCCCTGCCTGCCGGACAGGGCCAGCGTCATCGCTGAACACATTTCGGTATCGATATCTTCGAGACGGTTCAGACGCAGCGATGCCTTTACCAGCTTGCGGCTGATGTCAATCTGCTCAAGTTCCTGGAATGCGCCCATACCGTCCTGCGAAAGAGGCGAATCACCGGACAAGATTAGTACTGGACTTTCACCGACCTTTGCGGAGAAGACAGGCGACAGGCCGTTCATAATTCCAGGTGCGGCCGTAAGCAGCGCAACGCCAACCTGTCCGGTCAGCTGAGCCCAGGCATCAGCCATGTAGACAGCCGCGGCCTCATGTCGCACATGAACGATACGAATGCCTGCATCGATGCATGCATCGTAGACTGGCATGATCTGGTTACCGGAAAGACTGAAGATTGTCGTGATTCCTGCCCGCTGCAATGCGTCCGTCACGAGATGAGCGCCTGACATAAAAATCCTTTTCAAATTGACGATGTTGATTGTGATATTAAGCCACATCGTGCCATTTGATTCTTATTTGAAGCAAAGAAAATTATTCTTTTGATACTTAAAGTTTTATTTTAAACCCGCTCAATGTTGTACCAATCGCGTGGGGAACTGGATGCT
>JBEBTQ010000352.1:0-4044 GCA_040393685.1 Advenella kashmirensis
ACATCTGCTTAGAACCGGATTGGCGGTCCACCCATGGGGTTGAACGATTCCAGGGCCTTGCCTACGCCATCGCCCGAAGGCGCATTGGCTGGCTTGGCGGCATTGGGGTTTTGCATCCCGCTGCCCGACACACCAATATTGGCCAGGGCTTTGCCCAGTGGGAACTCAGAGAAAAAGTAGTTGTCGCCGACTTTAGTCAGTCCCTCGGGAATCGGGCCGGGGGCGGTGACTGGCACTTTCTTGAGTGCAGTCTGCATGTAGTTCAGCCAGATAGGCATGGCGGCGCCACCACCGGTTTCCCTGTCGCCAAGCGATTTGGGCTGATCGAATCCCAGCCAGGAAATGCCCACCAGCTTGGGCGTAAAGCCCGCGAACCAGGCATCAAACGACTGGTTGGTGGTACCCGTTTTACCGGCAATGTCGTTCCGCTTGAGTGTTGCCGACGCACGGGCAGCGGTACCGGATGTGGCTACACCGCGCAGCAGATCGCTCATCACATACGCAGTGCGCGGGTCCAGAACACGGTTCTTTTCGTCTCCCGCCAGGGCAGGCTGCGCTTTCATGACGACGCGGTTGGTGGAAATATCTACAACAGAATCAATAATATACGGATTGACCCTGTAGCCGCCATTCGCAAAAACCGAGTAGGCACTAGCCATTTGCAATGGTGTCACGCTGCCGGCACCCAATGCCATCGTCAGATACGCACTTTTAGGTGGCTGACGTGCAGGGTCAAAGCCGAAGCGGGTAATGAATTCGCTGGCAAACTCCGGTCCCACTGTCTGCAGGATACGGATGGAGACCATGTTTTTGGACTTGTACAGGCCCTGACGCATGGTCTGGCTGTAACTATACGAATTACCGTAGTTTTTCGGGCTCCAGGGCTTACTGCGCGTCTGTGCGGCGCTCAGAAAGAATGGCTGGTCAGAAATGTTCGTGCCGGGCGTAATACCGCGTTCCAGGCCCGCCGCGTACACAAACGGCTTGAAGGTCGAACCGGGCTGACGCCACGCCTGTGTAACACGGTTAAAGTCACCGCGATTGAAGTCAAAACCACCAATCATCGATTCGATTGCGCCATTCTGAGGATTCAGCGAAATGAATGCACCCTCTACGCTCGGCATGTTGATAATGGTCCAGACATTGTCCACTTTCTGCAGATAAATCACAGAACCACGCTGAATGCGCTTGGAGACAGGGCCTTCTTTGACCAGGGCGCGGCGCACAAAGCCCAGCGATTTACCACTCAGTTCATAAATCTGCTCTGGCGTTCTGGCTGCTGTCACCTTGCTGCTGCTCGCAGAAAGCACAACGGCAGTCACCAGATCGTCGCTGTCGCGGTACTTATTACGGATCTCTTCAAGCGCCAGGTCAAAGCGTTCAGGGTCGTTTTCTATGCCTTCTGGCAGGTCAACCTGTGCTGCCGGACCGGGATAGCGGGAGCGGCGGGTGTAAGACATAATGCCGTCACGTACCGCATGATAGGCCACTTCCTGATCCTGTGAACGGATCGTTGTGTAAACACTCAGGCCGCGACCGTAAACGTTGTCTTTATAAACGTTGTACATGAGCTGCCGTGCCAGTTCGGCCACATACTGACCGTGGCGCGCAAAGCTGGTCTCGGGTGTTTCAATGGTATCGTCCCGCAGAACGATTTTCTGGGCCAGTGCCTGCTGATGCTGCTCGGGCGTGATATAGCCCAGTTTTTCCATGCGATCCAGCACATAATGCTGACGCGCAATGGCCCGTTTCATGTTGGCACGTGGGTTGAAACGTGATGGAGCTTTGGGGATACCGGCCAGCAAGGCTGCTTCAGCTACCGACACTTCAGACAGTGGCTTGCCGTAGTAGGTACGTGATGCGGCCGCGAAGCCATAGGAGCGGTGTCCCAGGTAAATCTGGTTCAGGTAAAGCTCAAGAATCTGATCCTTGCTCAGGTTCTGCTCGATCTTGTAGGTGAGCATCAGTTCGTAGAACTTGCGGATGAACGACTTTTCAGAGGACAGATAGAAATTACGCGCCACCTGCATGGTGATCGTACTGGCGCCCTGCGCCTTGGCGCCGGAAACCAGGTTGGCAATCACGGCACGACCCACACCCGACCAGTCAACCCCGCCGTGGTTATAGAAGTTGTCATCTTCCGCTGCCAGCAGTGCATGCTTCATCACATCTGGAATTTCGTTGAAGCGCAGCACATTGCGTCGCTCTTCGCCATATTCGGCCAGCAGCACCTTGTCAGCGGTATACACGCGCAGTGGCACCCGCGGGCGATAATCGGTCATCGCCTTCAAATCCGGCAGATTTGGCCAGGTCAGCGCGACGGCTAGGGTCCCCAGTAACAGGCCGCAAATGCCCAGGCCGAAACAGAAGATAATGGCTTGGACAAGGAATCGGCCGATGCGCGAGCCTGCACTCGAGCGCTGCGGATTGTTTTTACGGGAGGGTGGGTTAGGTTTACTCATCGCAGGCAATTTTAATACCTTCCAGCGGTAAAAGCTGGAATTTTCGGCTCTTTCTGTAACTGAATTGTGCAGTACCGTAAACATGTGCTATGTTGCAACAAATAAACGACAAATCATTGAAAACACGGTGTCATTTCTTTGACAACTGTCATAGAACCACTGTATTTTCGCGCCCCGGCGTAACCGGGAGAAAAACCTTTTACGCACATGCTTCAATCCGAACCGGGCAGCACTGCTGTCTGCCAAACCGGCCAGGCCCCCATTTTTCTTATCGGCATGATGGGCGCCGGCAAAACAACCATAGGCCGCGGACTGGCCCGCTCACTGGGACGGGAATTTCTCGATCTGGACCATGAGCTCGAGGCGCGCTGCGGTGTGAGCATCCCCACAATCTTCGATATCGAAGGCGAAGCCGGCTTCAGACGTCGTGAAACCCAGGCGCTGCAGGATATCGCCCTGCGCCGCAATGTCGTGGTAGCAACCGGCGGTGGCGCGGTGGTCGCACCCGAGAACCAGGAAGTGCTGCGAACGGCGGGCGTGGTGCTGTATCTGAAAGCGGGCAGCGACGAGCTCTTTCGGAGAGTCGCAAAGGACAAAAATCGCCCAATGCTGCTGACGGCGAATCCGAAAGCGCGTATCGTTGAGCTGCTTCGGCAACGAGAACCCATCTATGAGAGCCTGGCCGATTTCACTGTAGAAACCGGTCATGGCTCCATTCACACGGTACTCGAAGTCATTGCACGTCTTTTGAATGAACACGAACAACGAGGTGAAATAATCTGATGGCCCCTGTCAACGTTGCAACATCTGCCGGCCAGTATCCTATCCATATTGCCGCCGGGCGGCTTAAGCAGATTGCCGAATCGGTACCGGCAAATGCAACCCGGCTTGTCATCATCAGCAATCCCGTTGTTGACGGCCTGTACGGAGACCAACTGCGTCAGGCGCTTGAAGCTGCCAACAAGCCTGTCATGACCATCATCGTGCCCGATGGGGAAGCGTTCAAATCGCTGGACACCCTGGGCACCCTGTATGACCGCATGCTGGCAGAAAAACTGGATCGCCGCGCCATTGTGCTGGCGCTTGGCGGCGGCGTCATTGGCGATATGGCCGGTTTTGCGGCGGCCACCTACATGCGCGGCATTCGCTACATGCAAATTCCCACCACGCTGCTGGCTCAGGTAGATTCCTCAGTGGGTGGCAAAACAGCGGTCAACCACCCCCTGGGCAAGAACATGATCGGCGCCTTTTATCAGCCGATCAGCGTAGATATTGATATCGACGTGCTGCGTACGCTGCCGGCGCGCGAAGTGTCTGCCGGTCTGGCAGAAGTCATCAAATACGGTCTTATTCTGGACAGCGCGTTTTTCGAGTGGTGCGAGCAGAATGTCAGCCGGCTGGTTGCGCTGGATCCGGAAGCACTGGCATACGCCATTGCGCGGTGCTGCGAACTCAAGGCTCAGGTCGTATCCGAAGATGAAAAGGAAACCGGTCTGCGCGCCATCCTCAATCTCGGCCATACTTTCGGGCATGCCATAGAGGCCGGACTGGGTTTCGGCACCTGGCTGCACGGAGAAGCCGT
>JBEBTQ010000353.1:0-4036 GCA_040393685.1 Advenella kashmirensis
GTTGCAATATACCGGCGTTGTTGGAGGCAAATGAATTCGTCTGGAACGACGCTTACTGCTTGCGCAAAAAACGCCTATCCGACTTTGGCGGCCACTGAGTCACAGCGGTGGCCACTGTATTACTATTGTTGTTTGATTCCTGGTGCTGTTCCGGGTAGCCGCCCTGAGATGGAAATAAAACGGCTCCCTGCTGCATAGCACAGCAGGGAGCCGGAACAACCCCAGGGAACACGCGTTGTTTAAGCGTTCGCTGCGTACCCCATATTAAATTGCAAACCCCCTACCGCCTGGCCTTCCTTGACTTGATGTCTGGTCAGGCGTAACCGTTCCAGGTAGGCGCTATCCACATCCCCGGTCACATATTGCCCGTCAAAGCAGGACGCCTCGAACTGTGTGATCGCAGGATTCAAATCCGAAATAGCCGCTTTCAGGTCAGCCAGGTCCTGATACACCAGGCCGTCAGCTCCGATCTCGGCAGCAACTTCTTCAGGCGTTCTGCCATTGGCAATCAGCTCGTCCTGCGTTGGCATGTCAATTCCGTAAACATTCGGGAAGCATACCGGTGGCGCGGCCGAGGCGAAAAACACCTTCCGTGCCCCTGCTGCCCTAGCCATATCAACAATCTCGCGACTGGTCGTGCCACGCACAATAGAGTCATCTACCAGCAGGACATTCTTGTCCTTGAACTCAACACTCATGGCATTTAATTTCTGACGCACTGATTTTTTGCGCACAGCCTGCCCTGGCATAATGAAGGTACGGCCAACATACCGGTTTTTGATGAACCCTTCGCGATACTCAAGTTTGAGTTTGGAGGCCAGTTGCATGGCCGCCGGACGGGACGAGTCGGGAATCGGCATCACCACATCGATTTCCCGCAAGCGTAATTGCCGCGCCACTTTATCGGCAAGGTACTCGCCCATCTTCAGGCGTGCATTGTAAACATTGACACCACTAATGGTGGAATCGGGACGGGCAAAGTACACATATTCAAAAATGCAGGGTGTGAGCACCGGGTTGTCGGCGCATTGCTGCTCATGCACATTGCCATCCAGATCAATGAACACGGCTTCGCCCGCGTCAATATCACGAACGAAATCAAAGCCGCTGCCTTCCAGCGCCACCGATTCGGAGGCGACCATCCACTCTGCTCCCTGCTCCGAATCAAACTTACCCAGACACAGTGGGCGAATGCCAAACGGATCGCGGAAAGCCAGCAGCCCGTATCCGGCAATTTGCGCAACCACCGAGTATGCCCCCTTGACGCGCCGATGCACGGCCGCTACCGCACTGAACATGGCTGCAGGATCCAGGGTACTGCCTTTGGCTGCAGACTGCAGTTCGTGTGCCAGCACATTGAGCAGCACTTCAGAGTCTGAATTGGTATTGATATGGCGCTGATCGACCTTGAACAGCTGCTCACGCAGCTCACGCCAATTGGTCAGATTACCATTGTGTGCGAACGTGATACCGAAAGGCGCGTTAACGTAAAAGGGTTGCGCTTCTTCCAGTGAGTCACTGGAGCCAGCCGTTGGGTAACGCACCTGACCAATACCGGAATGGCCTGGCAAATCGCGCATATTGCGAGTACGAAATACGTCACGCACCAGGCCGTGGGCCTTGTACATATTGAAGTGGTTGCCGTAGGCGGTCGCAATACCGGCTGCGTCCTGGCCACGATGTTGCAGTAACAGCAGACTGTCGTACACCAGTTGATTCACTGGCGCGCGCCCGACGATACCGATAATTCCGCACATATAATGCCTATCCTGAAAAATACGAGAGAGAAAACGAAAGATGAAACTAATAAGGTAAATAAGACCCGATACTGTCCGGGAGACGCAGCTTGATTTGCTGCACTGCCATCATCGCCATCGGCGAAAACCTGGCGTTAACCCACCATGGCTCTTTGGGAAATGGTGTATAACCGGCAAGCACAACCAGTATCAGGATAATCAGCACGCCTCGGGCAATGCCAAACACAATACCCAGCCCCTGATCGGCCGGCCCCAGACCGGTGGCCTCGATCAGGGTGGCAAGCGTCACGTTAACCAGGCCAACAACCAGCAAAATGGCAATGAAGACCACAGCATATCCGATGCCCATGCTGATCAGCGCGTTATTGATGTACTGCATTACCCAGGGATACACCGCGGGGCCCCACCAGATCGCGCCGATAAATGCGGCAGCATAAGCAATTAATGAGAAGGCTTCCTTAAGAAACCCTCTCATTAATCCAAGGAGCCCCGAGACAGCAATGATCCCAAGGCAGGTGTAATCAAATTCGGTCACTTCAGTGCATGGATATCAATTCGATGAAATGAAACCGTTGTCATAACCCAGTGAACGAAGACGGGTTTGCGCAGCCTGCGCCGCCTCACGAGATTTGAACGGACCGACGCGCAAACGATAGATCTGCTTGCCATTTACCACTGAATTTTGCACATACGCATTGGACACACCGTCGGCTGCCAGCTTGCTGCGACGGCTTTGGGCATCGTCCGAAGAACCGTAGGAAGCGATTTGCAGGGAGTAATCGCCCGATGTGACCTTGGGTTTGCTTTTCTCTGCAGGGGCAGGTTCACGACCTTCCAGGATAGCCAGTGCACGGGAACCATCATCGGTACGACTATCATCCTTGATTGTGCCGGGTTTTTTGGGTGGCTCAACAGGCTTGTTGGCGGCTGCCTTTTTGCGATCAGCGGCTCTTTTGGCATCAGCCTGAGCCTTGGCGGCCGCTTCCGCTTCCTGTTTCTGCCTTGCGGCCTGATCTTCCGGCGTCACCGGCTGATTGGCCGTACCCGACGCGATGGAGCGGTTCGGATCAACGGCTTCTGGCTGACCAGTGGCATCAGGATCCTGAGGTGACGGAGTGGTTTCCGGATTCAGCGGTTGCGTTGCCGTACCTGAAGCAACCGATCCTGTCACAGGAGGCGTCTCGGGTGTGCTGCCATCAACCGTGGCCTGTTGCGAGGTAGAACTCGGGCCGTTGGACTCTACGCCGGGTGTTGTTGTCACGGATAAGGAATTGCTGTCGGTTCCCCCACCCGAAACCAAAGGCGGTTTCTGGGCCGGTGGCGGCGTATTGTCTGAGCCACCGGTGTCGAGCACCATCGGCACAATAATGATCGCGGCCAGCACAAGAATAATCGCACCAATCAGCCGGTTTCTGGCTTTGACCCGCAGGTCATTGGCCTGGTTCTGTTCTGACTGGGTACGGCGTTGTCCCGGCCGATTATCATCTTGTGAATTGAATAAACCCATAACGTATTCCCGACTATTTATAAAGATAAGCTTTCAGACGGCTGGACGTCCCAAATGCTGTAAAACGGCGGCCACGGTTAAAAACGAGCCAAACACGACTATTCTATCATTGTCGGCGGCCTTTGAACGCGCAGAATCATAGGCAGCGGCCGGAGAATCGAAAACCGTAACGCTTGGTAACCCTTCTGTATCCGGCGGCAGCTGCTGGCGGATTCTTTGGGCGATATCCTCGCCACTGCGACCGCGCTCGCCACCCAGGCTGGCACAATACCAGTGATCGACCTTACGACCAAATTTCCGGATGACTTCGTCACAATCCTTGTCATTGACCATGCCGACCACGGCGTGGGTATATGGAAAATACGCCATGCTGTCCAGGTTGTGAGCAAGCACAGCCGTGGCATGCGGGTTATGCGCCACATCCAGCACCACGGTAGGCTGACCAGGAATAATTTGAAAGCGCCCGGGCAGTACCGCCTGGATCAGACCCTGGCGCACCGATTGCTGTGGCACGGCAAGCCGGTCACGCAATGACTCAATGGCAGCCAGCGCGGCCGACGCATTGAGCAGCTGGTTGGCGCCGCGCAAGGCCGGATACGCCAGTGCATTGCGCCGTTGATGACGACCGGCAAATGCCCACTGCTGTTTGTCGGCCGAATAGTTGAAATCCTGTCCGAACAGCCACAGATCTGCTTCTATCTCGCGCGCGTAGTCCAGCACCGACTGGGGCGGTTGCGGATCGCTGCAAATAGCCGGTTTACCCTTACGGAAA
>JBEBTQ010000354.1:0-4013 GCA_040393685.1 Advenella kashmirensis
TGTTCCGTAGCCCGGTGGATTATGGTCGCGGGCGCCATGAAGCAGGCGCAATACGAACAGAGCGGCAATAAAATGTACCCCGGGTGACACCTTGTCACGCATTTGTCCGCTGCGAATTTGTGGGGCCAGCGCTGCCACGGTCGCACCGAACAGGACCACCAGCCATGAGAGATAGATCCAGAGCAGGAAAATCGGAATGGTTGCGAAGGCGCCGTAAATCAGTGTGTAGGATGGAAACTTGGTGATATAGAAGGCAAAGCCCGCCTTCATGATTTCCAGCAGAATGGCGGTGGTGTAGCCACCGATCATCGCATCTTTCCAGGCTACCTTGCGATTGGGAACAAGATAATAGAGCAGGGCGAAGACCAGCCCGGACACAATGACAGGGACAAGAGTAAACAGAACCGTCTTGATAATGGAGAACTGCGTGACCAGGCCAAGCTGTTCGCGGGCAATGTACGAAGAGGTCCACAGACTGGCGCCCAGGAAAATGGGGCCTAGCGAAAGAATGGCCCAGTACACCAGAATGCGCTGACCGAGAGGACGGCGGCGCGTGACGTTCCAGATGTCGTTGAGCACTTCGTCGATGGTCATCATGAGCATGATGGACGTGACGATCAGAAAGCCCACTCCTATCGCGGTCAGCTTGGAAGCCTGCTGCGCGAACATGTTCAGATAACTCATAATGGTTTCCGACACAGTTGCAGGCATCAGATTATGAGTCAGAAACTCTTCAAGTGAGAGTTTGAAGTCTGTGAACAATGGAAATGCGGTGAACAAGGACAGAATCACCGCAAGCATGGGAACGGTGGCCAGCACCGTGGTGAACGTCAGGCTGGATGCCACTTGTGTGAGTTTGTCGCGAATCAGGCGCTGAATGCCGAATTTGGCAGCCTTCTTATAGAACTCGAAACCCAGTTCCGAATCGCCCATATTCAATCGCAATTCTTCCTGCGCCTCTATGGCTTCCTGCTTTTCCTGTTTCTTTTTCTGTTCTAAATCGAATTCAAGATGCTTTGACATATTTACGGGGGCGGGTTAACGACACTCAACAAGCTGTCGCGCGACTGCTCTTGCGGCTGCGACAGCACGGGATTCTATTTTCTTTAGTATACCAAAGTGCCTGCTCTCTTCACTTTTGCGCGATTGTCACCGGGTTGCAAATTGTAATCATGAACGCTCGCACCGTCACAAGTCATGTCAGCGCAGTACAAGGAATATAATGGATCCATGGCAATGTCTGTCTTGATTCGTCTGTCATGACGCACGTCAGTAGAGTGTGTTGTGAATCCATCGTACTGACTATTCAGAACAGATGACATTGCGCCCGTAAACCCAATTCCCAGCCTGAACGGAATCCATCTTGACAACACCCAGTTCCACCCCTGCCGGCAAACCGGCGACTTCCGACATGGATCGACGACACATGGATCGACCAACAGAGAGCCTGGCGTCTCAATCGCAACACACCTCGCAGCTTTCGTCGGCAGGTGAGGCAGTCAAATCCGGTACACCGGACGGCGCACTGCATCGCCGCCAGCAGGTACCGCTTAATCCTGCTTATCGCATAGTTGCATTCATTTCGCTTGCGCTGCTGTTGATTCTTTGTGTTGCGTGGGAGCTGTTTCTGGATCCGCTGGTGCCCGGCGGCAGTGTTTATGTACTCAAGGCATTGCCATTGCTCTTTCCGCTATACGGCGTCTTCAAGGGGAATCTGTACACTCTTCAATGGTCTTCCATGCTGGTACTGCTTTATTTTACGGAAGGCGTTGTGCGCTGGTACTCTGACGTAAGCAAAACATCGTCCATGCTCGGCGCAATTGAAACCATTCTGGCGTTGATTTTCTTCTTAGCTGCCATTCTCTATGTGCGGCCCGCCAAGCAGGCAGCTAAACGCGCCAAGAAAGCAAGGTAATCCATGTCACTTGATAATCTGCAGGTTCGCAATACATTCGCTTCACTTTCTCCCGCCTTTTATACGCGGCTGAAAACCCAGGGTCTGACCGATCCCAGGCTTCTGCACGTCAATCCTGATGTGCTCAAACTGCTGGGACTGTCGGCAGCACAGGCGCAATCACCTGAATTTCTGTCTGTCATGTCCGGCAATGCAGAGCTGCCTGGCGGCGTGACGCTGTCTGCGGTCTATAGTGGCCACCAGTTCGGCGTCTGGGCGGGACAGCTGGGGGACGGTCGTGCGCATCTGCTGGGAGCAGTTAATGGCCGGAATGAGAACGGCGAACCGGCAGACTGGGAGATACAACTGAAAGGGTCGGGCAGAACGCCTTATTCACGTATGGGAGATGGGCGTGCGGTACTGCGTTCGTCCGTGCGGGAGTATCTGGCCAGTGCGGCAATGACCGGTCTGGGCATTCCCACGACTCAGGCCCTGTGTCTGGTGGCTTCTGACGATCCGGTCTATCGGGAAACCGTTGAAACCGCGGCAATTGTGGCGCGTGTCGCTCCGTCGTTTGTGCGCTTTGGCTCGTTTGAGCATTGGTATGCCGCCAAAGATACCGAGCGTCTGCGCGAACTGCTGGATTACGTTATCACTCATTTCCTTGCGGACGAGGTTCCGATGGAAGATGGCGACCATTCGCTGAACGACGTGATCGAAACCTTTGTGGATGTTGTCGTTGCACGTACAGCCAGTCTGATGGCCGCCTGGCAGGCGGTGGGCTTCAATCATGGTGTCATGAACACCGATAATATGTCAGTGCTGGGACTGACACTGGACTACGGTCCTTACGGATTCATGGATGCGTTCCGCATCAATCACGTCTGCAATCATACTGATACGCAGGGTCGATATGCCTGGAATGCGCAGCCTTCTGTCGGCTTGTGGAATCTGTATCGCTTTGCCAACTGCTTTGTAGCCCTGGGTGCCGACCCCGAAAGACTCAAATCCAGACTGGAGCGATATGAGGGCCTTTTCATCTCTGCCTATCGGGATCGCCTGGTGGCCAAACTCGGTCTGGCCGAATGGAAAGAGGGAGACGATGAACTGATCGACGGATGGTGGCGTGCGCTGCATGAGCAAGCTGCCGATTTCACTCTGAGTTTCCGCTACCTTGCCCAGATAGACAATAACGAGGATCTGTTGCGCAGTCTGTTTCGGGACACGACCCGGCTGGATGATTGGCTGCAGCAGTACCGTCAGCGGCTTGAGCAGGAATCCCAGGATGCACAAACGCGCATTGCCCGTATGAACCGCGTCAATCCTCTGTATGTGCTCCGCAATTACCTGGCTGAGCAAGCCATACAGGCCGCGGAGAAAGGCGATGTCAGCGTGATTGAAGCGTTGCTGCAGGTTCTGCGCGATCCTTTTACGGAACACCCTGGCATGGAACAATATGCAGAGATGCCGCCCGAGTGGGGCAGGGAACTTGAAGTCAGTTGCTCGTCCTGAAAACTGATGCTGTCTGGTGGCGGGCTGCCTTGTCTGCGCACGGTTTCTGGTATTCTTCTGTACTTCATACTGAGCGTCTTTTCGGCTGGCGCAGGCACGAGTCATTATTAATCTGGATTTGATATGTCGGGCAATACATTAGGCAAACTTTTTTCGGTTACCAATTTTGGTGAATCTCACGGACCCGCCATCGGTTGCGTGGTGGACGGCTGCCCCGCAGGCATGTCGCTGTCTGCAGAAGATATCCAGGTTGAACTGGACCGCCGCCGGCCTGGCACGTCGCGCCACGTGACTCAGCGCCAGGAACCCGATACTGTAGAGATTCTGTCGGGCGTGTATGAGGGAAAAACGACAGGCACGGCCATCGGCCTGCTGATTCGCAATCAGGATCAGCGCAGCAAAGATTATTCAGCCATTGCCGATACCTTTCGTCCAGGACATGCTGATCGCACATACTGGCAGAAGTATGGTGTTCGTGACCCGCGAGGCGGCGGGCGTTCCTCCGCCAGGCTGACCGCACCCACGGTGGCTGCCGGGGCGATCGCCAAAAAGTGGCTCAAGGAAACGTACGGAACGCTGATTCGCGGTTATATGAGCCAGCTCGGGC
>JBEBTQ010000355.1:0-3997 GCA_040393685.1 Advenella kashmirensis
GGCCCCTTGCGGACCGCTGGTTTCACACTGCGCACCGATAGCAGTCATCGCTGTCATCCAGTCGGCTGCAGGATCGGCATGACACAGACTGCCGCCCAGTGTGCCGCGATTGCGGACGGCGCGATAGGCAATACCGTGTGCGACCTGCGCCATCATTCCCCGGGTCACATCAGGCACCCGCCCGTCTTCGATTGCGGCATGGGTCGTCATCGCACCTAACAGGAGCTCATCGGCGACGACTTCTGCCTGGCGCAGGGCTGCGACGTCATCAAGATCAATCAGTCTTTCGGGTTGCGCCAGGCGCAGATTCAGCATGGCGCCAAGTGATTGGCCGCCGGCAATGACCTTATAGAAATCATCTTCCTGCAGTTGTGTGGTGACGGCGTTCAGGTCGGCGGCGCGCGTCAATTGGTAGGCAATGGCTTTCATGAGCGACGCTCCGAAGCGGCCGCCAGTGCAGCCTGAATTCGCTCAGGGCTGGCCGGGACCGAGAGTAACTCTGCTCCCACGCCGGCAAGGGCGTCGTTGATTGCGTTGACGATGGCAGCCGGTGGCGCGATAGCTCCTCCTTCGCCAATCCCTTTCTGACCGTACTTGCTGAATGGGCTGGGGGTTTCCATGTGCTCGATCTTCAGTGGTGGCATTTCACCTGCGCCGGGAACAATGTAATCGGCCAGGGTCGAGGCCAGGGGCTGGCCTTCTGTGTCGAAGGGCATTTCTTCGTAGAGTGCGGTGCCAATGCCTTGTGCCAGACCGCCCAGCAGTTGACCTTCCACTACCATGGGGTTCAGGAGCACACCCCCATCCTCACAGATGGCGTAGTCCAGTAACTTGACAATGCCGGTCAGGGTGTCGACTTCAACTGCGCATGCATGGCAGGCATAGCTGAAGGTGCCGCCGTCGGGCTGCATGCGATAGCCCGCTGTCAGGGCCAGACCGCCCGGATCGACGCCAGCGGGCAGACGTTGTGGTGCCCGGTACCAGGTGTACGCCAACTCTTTGAGCGTCAGGGTGCGTTCGGTGTGGGTACTCATGACCATGCCGTTGGCCAGGGTCAGCGACTCGGTGGGTACGTCCAGCAAACTGGCTGCGATGGTCTTGAGCCTTGCGCCCAGGGCTTCACAGGCCGAGCCTACTGCACCGCCGGCCATGACCGCGCAGCGTGAGCCCCACGTGCCCGTCGAGTAGGGGGAGGTCGCCGTGTCACCATGCATGACGCGTACGTTGGCCGGGTCGATGCCTAATGCAGTATGGGCAACCTGAGCCATGGTTGTTTCAAGACTCTGGCCATGCGAGTGCACCCCAATCTGCACTTCCAGGATACCGTCCGGGGTCATGCGCACATGGCATTGCTCGTAGCCGGGCACCATGGGGATTCCCCAGCCGTGATACACGGAGGTGCCGTGGGCGCCTTGTTCGCAGAATACAGCCAGGCCAAGGCCGATACGTCGTTGTGGTTCCAGCCCGCCAGCCTGGTGTTCACCTTGGCGCGCGCGCCAGGCTTGCCAGTCCAGCGCTGCCACGGCCCGTTCCATGCACGTGACGTAGTCGCCGGAATCAAACGTTTTGCCCGTAATATTGGTATAGGGCATATCCTCCTGGCGTACCAGGCACTGGGCGCGCAGCGCATAGGGCTCGATGCCCAGCTGGCGTGCTGCGGCGTCGAGAGTCACTTCCAGCGCAAAGCACACGCCGGTTCTGGCTACGCCACGATAAGGCAGGATGGGGGGCTTGTTGGTGGCTGCCGAACGTGTATGACACTTGAAATTGTCCATACGATATGGTCCGGGCAGAATGGAACCTACCTGGGCCGCTTCCAGACACGCGGAGAATGGATAGGATGAGTAAGCACCGGAATCAACAATGGCATCGCAGTCGATGCCGACCAGACGCCCTTCAGGCGTTACATGTACGGTCAGATCGTAGGCGTGTTCCCGGCAATTGGCATTGGCACTGAGGTGCTCCCGTCGATCCTCCAGCCAGCGAATCGGCCGCTGCAGGTGCATTGCCAGCCAGGCACAGCAAATTTCTTCAGGCAGCAGGATGCCCTTGTAGCCAAAACCACCACCGACATCCGGCGAAACCACCCGGATACGGCCCTCGTCCAGACCCAGGCATTCAGCCAGACCAGTGCGATTGATATGGGGCAGTTGGGCGGCCGAGACAATGACAAGCTGATCCATGCGACTGTCCCACCAGCACAGCACGCCACGACCTTCAAGCGGTACCATGCACTGGCGCGATGTCGACAGCTTGCGGCGGACCGCCACGGTACCGGGAGGATAGGCCGGGCCCGGCTTGTTAACATGGGTTTCAAGAAAGACGTTGGCGTCCCATTCCTCGTGGATGCGGCCTGGCGCGTGACCGTCGGCCGCATCGAACATGTCGGCGATGACCGGCAGCTCTTCGTAGTCCACAAAAACCTGGTCGGCCAGGTCTTCAGCGCGTGCGCGGCTGGGTGCCACACACATGGCCACCATCTCGCCAACGTGGCGTACTTTGTCGTGCGCCAGGGGATACTGCACGGATTTGCGAAATCCGGCCAGGCCCGATGTTGCGGCGATGGGTTTGACGCCTGTCAGGTCGTCCATTGTGAAGAAGAGATGCTCGAAACCGGCGGGTTTCTGAATTTCACGCACGCGGGCATGGGCAAGCTGTGAACGCACAAATGCCACGTCAAGGGTATCCGGCATTTTCAGGTCGCCCACATACTGGCCGCGGCCCGTCAGGAAGCGTACGTCTTCCTTGCGCGACAGTCGGGCTCCGATGCCCTTGTTCTGTACAATTTCCGCAGGATTCTGTGTCATGGTGCGATTGGGCAGAGATGGTCAGAAATCGAATGGGTGCGCAGGCATCGAACCACAGGCAACGACACAGAAAAAATCGCAGTTGTGGTATCAACGATTTGATACCCAGATTGCCTGCGTAGTCTGGTGCCGTTCACTCGTTCCGTTTTCTGTAAAACGCCGTCGCGCTGATTCAATACCGACGCCTTGCCGTCGATTCGATTTGCGGGGTCAAATACAGGGCTGCCGCTCAAAACTGTTGTAGCCATTGCCGTCCTTTGATCAGATAGGTCATTTCAGAAAGACAAAGCAATAGCCGTGCCAATTGCTCTGAAAATATCGTCTGGTTTTCTGTAAGCTTTTGATAAATAATTGGAAATAAATATTCAAATTATGTGGTGTACCACTTAAATTGAGTAAAGAAGACATGGTGTCAACTCTTCCCCGGGCTGCTATGCACCGCTTTGGCTCGTTCATTGCACCTAATGGAACCTCGTTGTGGTGCATTAAGTGGTATCCCACGTATATTCGGTGCATGCAATGGGACGGGAATGCACTGCGTCCGGCACACCGCCCACCGCGTTGATAGATATCCGGCGGCGCCAAGGTTACCCATTAACCACCGCCCAGGGCATCGCCTGACTCATTGCCACGTCTCACCCATCCTGTTGATCGCCGTTCCACAAAATCAGCCAGACCGTACATACAAATGCCCAGAATCGCCACGACAGTCAGCGATGCAAAGACGAGCGAGACACGAAAGGAGGAACTTGCATTCAATAGCAGATAGCCGATACCGGCGTTACTGGCTACCATTTCTGATACGACCGAGCCGACGAAGGCCAGCGTGATGGAAATCTTCAGTGATGCAAACAGATAGGGTAGCGAACGAGGTATGGCGACCTTGCGCAGGATGACAGAACGCCTTGCGCCAAGGGAACGCAGCACATCGGCCAATTCCGGTTCCAGTGTTGCAATGCCGGTCGCCACATTGACCGCAATGGGAAAGAAGGCAGTGAGGAAGGCGCATAACACGGCAGGAATCGTGCCGATACCGAACCACATGACCAGCACCGGGACAACAGCGACCTTGGGGAGTGAGTTGAAACCGATCATGATGGGATTGATGGCACGATAGATAGCCGGGCTCGCGCCAACCGTGACACCCAGCAGCAGGCCGACGAGCAAGGCCAGCAGAAAACCGATGACAG
>JBEBTQ010000356.1:0-3991 GCA_040393685.1 Advenella kashmirensis
ATTATCAATCCGGGTGAAATGTCGCCGGTTAACTCCATTGAAATGGTGATCTGGGTTGCCGTTGGTGGTCGCGGCTCTCTGATCGGCAGCATCCTGGGCGTATTCACGGTTAATGGCGCCAAAACCTTTTTTACTGCCTTCATGCCAGAGTACTGGCTGTATGTTCTGGGCGGACTGTTTGTGGTGGTCACACTCTTTATGCCCAAGGGGCTGGTGGGCCTATTTGCACGCCATCGACGCGAGCGCGCGCAGCCCGCCGTCACACCAACAGTTGCTACGGAGTCTGTATGAACGAACTGAACAACACGGATCTGCAGACAGGCAGTGCCGGCGGAACGCTGACACATCTGGCGCACTTTGCGGAATCCGGAAAGATCGACACTTCTCATGGCGTTGTGCTGTACATCGAAGACCTCACTGTCAGGTTCGATGCCTTTCGCGCCATCAATGATCTCTCCCTTTATATTCAGGAAGGCGAACTGCGCTGCATTATCGGACCCAATGGCGCCGGCAAAACGACGCTGATGGACGTCATCACCGGCAAAACCGGAAATCGCAATGCCAATATTGAAGGTCGCGTTTTCCTGGGCCAGACACTGGATCTGCTCAACTTGCAGGAACCACAAATCGCCCAGCTGGGTATAGGCAGAAAATTCCAGAAGCCTTCAGTTTTCGAAAGCCAGCCCGTTTGGGAAAACCTGTATCTGGCCGATGCAGGCGATCGCCGCTGGCATCACGCGCTGCATACGCGTCTTCCTTCAGATGTACGAGATCGCATTGCGCAGACGCTGACCCTGATGAAGCTCGAAGAGGTGGCGTACCGCCAGGCGGGCGAGCTTTCCCATGGGCAGAAACAGCGGCTGGAAATTGGCATGCTGCTGATGCAGAAACCCGCTTTGTTACTGCTGGATGAGCCGGTAGCAGGTATGACCGACCGTGAAACAGCTGAACTGGCAGAGATACTGCACTGCATTCGCGGTACCTGCTCCATTGTGGTTGTGGAACACGATATGGGATTTGTATCGAACCTGGCAGGCGATCAGGGCGTGGTGACCGTGCTGGCCGCCGGAAGTGTGCTGGCGCAGGGAACCATGCAGCAGGTTCAGCAGGATCCCGATGTTATTGAATCCTACCTTGGCCGTTAACCGAAGGAATGAATCCCATGTTGCTTTGCGCACAAAATATCAATCAATACTATGGCGGCAGTCACATCCTGCGTGATATTTCGTTTGAAATAAGAGCGAATGCACTGACTGCCCTTCTCGGACGCAACGGCGCGGGCAAAACCACCCTGCTTCGCAGCCTGCTTGGCGTTGTGCCCATTCGCAATGGAAAAATCATCTACAGCGGTTGCGACATCACGCGTTTCGGTCCTGCCGACCGAATCGCAAGGGGCATTGGTTATGTGCCGCAAGGGCGGGAAATATTTCCTCGTCTGACGGTCAGAGAAAATCTTCTGGTGGGTGCTGCCGCACGCAGGACGCCCAAAGGTGTTCCCGCTTTTATCTATCAGCTATTCCCTGTCCTGAAGGAAATGGAACATCGCAATGGCGGTGATCTTTCTGGTGGTCAGCAACAGCAGCTGGCCATTGGACGCGCGCTGATGGGTGACCCCAAACTGCTGATACTTGACGAACCGACAGAAGGAATACAGCCGAATATTATCAAGCACATCGGTCAGACATTGAAAATGCTGGTTGCGGACCACGGCATTACCATTCTGCTGGTGGAACAGTACCTGGACTTTGTCAAGGCCATCGCGGATGACTATCTGGTCATGAATCGCGGCACCATCATTGCGAGCGGCAAAGGCGAAAATATCGAAGCTGACGGTATTGAACGTCATATAAGCGTGTAGCGCATCAGGGCTCACGGAAAATGACAGTTGTTATACCCGACGAAACCTGGCACGCCTCTCTGGACCTGGCATTCTCGCGCCAGAGTCCTTTGCGCACTGCGCTGACTCACAACAGACACAGCGGTCCGTTATTGGTACAGAAAGCGCTCTATCCTGAGGGACCATCCATTTGTCACGCGACGGTATTGCATCCGCCATCAGGCATTGCCGGTGGCGACGAGCTCATCATCAATATTGAGGTGCATGAGAATGCTCATGCCACACTGAGCACACCTGGTGCTACCCGCTGGTACAAGGCCAATGGCAAAAGCGCAAGTCAGCATGTGAACCTGACTATTCACGCCCATGCCAGGCTCGACTGGCTCCCGTTCGAAAACCTGCTTTTCGAGGAAGCGCAGGCTCACAGCCACATTACCATCAGGCTCGCGGCCGGCGCAGCCGCAATAGGCTGGGACTGTTATCAACTTGGTAGCGTCCAGAACGCAAATGCATGGCTGGCCGGCTCGCTTGACTTGCATACTGCCCTCTTTTATGACGGTAAAAGAGTATGGACCGAAGCCGGCCGCATCGATGCCTCTGACCCGCTCAGGTGCAGTGTGGCAGGACTGGCCACACTGCCAATTCTGGCCACGGTCTGGAGTGTCGGTCCGACGCTGGCTGCCGACGATCTCGCAACGCTGACGGACCGAATGCCCTGGAGCTGCGAGCTGCTGGCCGGTGGCAGTCAGATACCGCTGGATGATACGCATAGCCTCGTCCTGCTGCGGATACTCGGAAAGCATGCTGAGCCGGTGCGAGAGCTGATGATCGAGTGCTGGCAATACCTCAGGCCGCTGCACCTTGGCGTAGCCGCAACACCATTACGATTGTGGTGCACCTGAATGATGCTGCGAAACCATTAAGTAATTATCAGGAAATCTGCCTGCTGTTAACCATTCATTTATTTAACGCGTCTGATGCCATGAACAGGCAAAACGACATAAGGACATAACCATGGATCTGACTCCCAGAGAAAAGGACAAGTTGATGCTTTTTACGGCCGCCCTTCTTGCCGAGCGTCGTTTAAGCCGAGGCCTCAAACTGAATCATCCCGAATCCGTTGCCCTGATCAGCGCCGCGCTGCTTGAAGGTGCCCGTGACGGCAAAACCGTTGCACAGCTGATGCATGAAGGCACACAGGTACTCTCGCGGAGTGACGTGATGGAAGGCGTACCGGAAATGATTCCGGATATCCAGATTGAAGCCACCTTCCCCGATGGCACAAAACTGGTCACTGTTCACCATCCGATCATCTAGGCAGCGCGAGCAATTTCTGCTGCTGTTCATCCAAACTCCGCAAAAGGAACTTTTATGTACCCATCGTCTCTGCGTCGATTCAAAACTCTTCTCATGACAATTGTAATTTCGGCAGTCAGTCTGCCTGCTCTTGCGCATCCCGGCCATCCGGGTCTTACGGATGGCATGTCCATGCTGACCGAAGGATTTCTTCACCCGTTAACCGGCCCCGACCATCTGCTTGCCATGCTGGCAGTTGGCGTTTGGAGCGTTCTTGCCTATCCCAATCTGAAACGGGCAATCACGCTCCCCCTTTGCTTTTCACTGATTCTGTTTGGGGGCGCGATGCTGGGTATCGCTGGCCTGCAAGTGCCACTGGTTGAGCCGCTCATCATGACATCGCTACTGGTCCTGGGATTGCTACTGGCTGGCACCGCAAAACTGCCGCTGGCTGCGGGTTCTGCGCTAGTTGCATTCTTTGCGTTCTTCCATGGCGCAGCGCATGGCATGGAACTGCCGCAAGGGAGCAACGCGGCCCTCTTTGTCGCGGGTTTCATGTTCAGCACTCTGCTTATCCATTGCATCGGCATGACGGCCGGATCCATTCTGACTCGCCGTCATGCATGGCCTGCCCGCCTCGCGGGTGTGGGTATCGCCTCCTATGGTGCGGTGCTCTTGCTTGCCGGTCAGTAACTATCAAGGACACAGAATCATGATTCCAGGTGAAATCATCGCTGCCGACGGCCAGATCGAGCTGAACACAGGCCGCGACACGCAGCTGATCAAAGTGACCAATACCGGCGATCGGCCCATTCAGGTGGGCTCGCATTATCACTTTGCAGAAACCAACAGCGCACT
>JBEBTQ010000357.1:0-3989 GCA_040393685.1 Advenella kashmirensis
ACGCATTTCACATCGATATGACAACCGAGTTTCAGCCGATCTACCAATGTCCTCCCATTTCCGGCCCTGTCAAACCGGCCGCGCAATTGCGCTGGTTGCTGATTGACGATCAGTCACAGGCGCTGGCCAAGGACGATCCCGATTTGCAGCAAATCGAGCTGTCGATCCGGTTCGACTACCTGGTGATTCGGGCGCCCGGTATGCTGCGTCTGGATATTCCGGTGGACGTGCTGGAAGACGATGAAGATGCCTTTGAGTCAGCAACGGTGGATAGCAGGGAAGTGCGAGTGGTGAGTGAAGGTCAGCTGGCCGATGCCTGGTTCAGTAAGCTATTGAACAGGCCGGTGCGGCTGGTGAAGCTTCATCCGGACGAAAACCTGAAAGGGGCCGCCTCCGCAGCCTGATCGGTTCTGATTAGGTGGTGCAGCTTGCAGCAACTTCAGAAGAGGGTAAGCTCAGCTGCAAAGGGAGCATCGCGTAGGCGAACAGCAATACAACCCGACACCTGTAGATGCAGGCTGTGTTATGCGGTGGCAGTGAGTTTGTAGAATTTTGCCATGAGCATATCCTGAGATTCTTCCCACTCGGGATTTACCTCTATACACTCAACAGGACAGACGACCTGACATTGCGGTTCGCCATGGTGACCGACGCATTCGGTGCACTTGGACGGGTCGATTTCGTAGAAATCCACCCCCATGTAGATCGCTTCATTGGGACATTGCGGTTCGCAAACGTCACAATTGATGCATTCATCGGTAATCAGCAGAGCCATAGTCTTTCCGGCGCTTTTGTTTATACACAACAACAGTTTACGCCAACACGTCAATTAATACCTGAAAACAGGCGTGGACAGCAGGGTTAATCGGATTCCCGCTTTTTGTAATATTTGCGCCCAACTCTTCGTTTTACAGGCGTTTATTCCTTGTCTTTGGGACTCTCGGCCTGCGCCTGACGGGCAGCCAGTCTTGCGCGGGATTTTTCCTGCAGCCAGCGTTCCACAGAGGGGAACACAAACTTACCCACATCGCCGCCAAGCAGAGCGATTTCCCGAACAAACGTACCGGAAATGAACTGATACTGGTCTGATGGCGTCATAAACAGCGTTTCGACGTCTGGTAGCAGGTGGCGGTTCATGCCTGCCATCTGGAATTCATATTCGAAATCAGAAACGGCACGCAGGCCGCGCACAATAATACGGGCATCTTCCTGGCGCACGAAGTCCTTGAGGAGGCCGCCAAAGCTTTTGACGCTCACATTTGGATAATGGCCCAGGACTTCTCCCGCGATCTGCAGGCGCTCTTCTATGGTGAATAGCGGATTTTTTCCGGCACTGACGGCAACACCGACAACGACGTGATCAAACAGGCTGGCTGCGCGCCGAACCAGATCCTCGTGGCCACGGGTTAGAGGATCAAATGTCCCTGGATATACAGCAGTGATCATCATTTGCTCCGTTTGATCCCGATCGGTGCCGGGAATAGGGCCGACATAGCGGCCTGAGCGTTTAAAGGAACGTCGATTATAAGGTATTTACCCAATTTTTTGCGGTGCAATATGAAATTGGTGCAACTGATAATAGACCTGTCCGGCTTTGCCCTGTCTGATCACCGGAAATGCGGGGCCCGGATCCTCTGGCTGGTCAGATTCAATGTAGACCAGGCCACCGGGCTTGATAATGCCTTCCAGATACGGAAAAATGCGCGGGAACAGTTTGCCCGCAAAGGGTGGGTCAAGCAGGATGAGGTCAAATGCGCTGGCATTCATGCGCTCCAGCATTAGAAACGCGTCGGCGCTGTTGATACGCACCTGCGTGGCCTGCAGTTTGTCGCGCGTGGCGCGCAAGGCCGCCAGGGCTGCAGGCTGGTTTTCTGCCATCTGCACATGGGCGGCACCCCGTGAAGCCGCTTCAAAACCCAGTGCGCCCGTTCCTGCGAAGAGGTCCAGCACCGATTTGTCGTCGAATTTTCCGTCCCACAGAAACGTGAGCCAGTTAAACAGGGTTTCCCGGATCCGGTCCGAGGTTGGGCGCAGACCGGAGGCGTCGACGACCGGGATCAGCGAGCGCCGATACTGTCCGCCGATAATGCGTACGGCCTGACGTTTGCCGGACGAGCCCGTGTTGCGGGATGTGCCTGAGGAACGGATTGCTGGTTTCATCAATGTTTCTATGTAGACTGTTAAAATACAACTCTGACTCTTATTGTAGTATTCACTTTCCTGCGGCGACCCATGTTCAGTTTCTTCAAACGCAAAAAGAAAACCAGCGAGATATCCGAAAAGCCGGTCGAACCGGCTCTTGAAACCCGTCAGCCCGAAACGCTGGAGGAAGGCGTTGCGCTTACACCAGTGCCCGAGCATTCGATATCGGGCGAGTTCCCCGTCGAAGAGGGCGATGCGCCGCGGGAGCCCGATGCCCCAACGCCGGAGCCGGTGATCCCAAAAGAGCCTCCGGTCAAGGAACCCCCTGAGAAAGAGCCACCGGCAGAAGAGCCTCCTGCTCCCGCCGAGCCGCCCCCACAGGAGCCGCCATCGCGCGAACCACCAGTGAAAGAGCCGCCTGCGACGTCTGCGGCTACTGGGACGCCAACGCCAGCAGCGCCTTCTGCGCCTGTTCAGGCCAAAGCTGAGCAAGGCCAGGGCGATTCACCTCGTCAGATTCAACAGTTGCCAAAAGCGCCACCCGTACACGTTGATCTTACGGACAAGGCGGCGTCTGCAAAGAAATCGGCAGATCAGATTCTGGCAAGAACAGACGATCGTGGTGGAAACGCAGGCCCTGCCTCAACGCCAGCAGACAAGCACACGTCAGCCGCGGGCGTAACCAGTGCCTCAGCAGCGACTGAAGCCCCTGAAGCGCCTGTAGCGCCTGTAGCAGCGTCAACTCCGGCGCCAGCTGCAACGTCGGCCCCGGCCTCGGCGTCGACGCCAGCAGCCGCGCCCGCGCCCGACACATCTTCTGTCAGCGGCACGGGTTCAGCTACGCCTGACAAGGCTCCCATCGCCGCGACTGCCGCTACCGCAGCAGCGACCTCGGCAGCGACTCCCGCTCCAGCAGCTCCATCACCGGCAACGACAGCAGAACGCCCCAAATCAGAAAAGCGTTCCTGGCTGACTCGCCTGAAAGATGGTCTGTCCCGGACGGGCACCAATATCAGTTCCCTGTTCGTCGGCGTGAAGGTCGACGAAAATCTTTTTGAGGAGCTCGAAACCGCGCTGATTATGGCCGATGCCGGTGTTGAGGCAACCGAGTCCCTGCTGGGCAAACTGCGCGCAAAGGTCAAAAAAGAACGTATTGAAGACGCGCAGACGGTCAAACGTGCCTTGCGTGACCTGCTGACTGAGCATCTGCAGCCCCTGGAAAAGCCATTTTCGGCCACTACCGATAAGACCCGTGTTGTCATGATTGCCGGCGTTAACGGTGCAGGCAAAACCACCTCCATTGGCAAACTTGCGCATCATTTCCAGGCGCAGGGGCATAGTGTGCTGCTGGCTGCGGGCGATACCTTCCGTGCCGCGGCTCGTGAACAGTTGATTGAATGGGGGTCGCGCAATAATGTGGCCGTGATTGCACAGGATGGCGGTGACCCTGCTGCCGTTGCTTTTGATGCCGTCAATGCAGGGCGTGCTCGCAAGGCCTCCATCGTCATGGTGGATACTGCCGGCCGCCTGCCTACCCAGTTGCACCTGATGGAAGAGCTCAAGAAAATCAAACGCGTGATCGGCAAGGCGGATGGCGAAGCACCGCATGAAGTGCTGCTGGTTGTCGATGGCAACACAGGTCAGAATGCCATTTCCCAGATCAAGGCCTTTGATGCGGCCCTGACGCTGACCGGCCTGGTGGTAACCAAGCTGGATGGTACGGCTAAGGGAGGCACGCTGGCGGCCGTTGCCGCAGGCAGTCAGGGCGTTCGCCCCGTGCCTGTGTACTGGATTGGTGTGGGTGAGTCTTTGCAGGACCTGCAGCCGTTTGTGGCGGCCGAGTTCGC
>JBEBTQ010000358.1:0-3958 GCA_040393685.1 Advenella kashmirensis
GCCATGCAGCCCGTTGAACCCTCGGTTCAGCAGTCAAAAATCATTATTCTGGGCGCAAGTACCGCCGATATGAACGTCAACACCATTGAGCGCTTTTTTGACGATATATCCAATTTCGGCAAAAGCCTGTTCAACTGATTTTGACCGGGGTCAGTCCAATATATACTATGCCTGTACCCTATTGATGGTCAAAACCGTCAGTCTGCAGGAAGCGGGCCTTTTGCACTCACAGGCCCTTCTCCGTGGCAGAGAGACAAAAACTGGCGCTGGCTGCCAAACCTGAATCCGATCTATTTGCGAAACCTATGTCCAAAACGCTTTTCTACAACCTTATTCTGACCATCGTTGCCATTGTCGTGTTCATCTTCATCGGCGCGTCTGTCTATGACGCGTTTACGCGCAATCCGGTAAACCGCAGTGCCGCCGATGGCGCAGGCGCCAATACGGTCAGCGGGCAGATTGAAGGGGCCACGCCAGACGCCACCCAGCCCGCAACGCCAACAGCAGCCGACGGCACAGCCCAGGATGCAGCGCAAGGAACGGAGGACAAAAAGCAGGCGGATGCCGCTTTCGATCAAACCAACGACCCAACTCGCAGCAACGCGGCTGCTGCTGCGTCGGGCTCCCAGACAAATACAGGCCAGACCTCGGCAGACTCATCATCTGATACGGGTTCGTCATCCGGCGGCTCCGCAAGCTCTGATTCCGCCTCCTCCGCCACGCCTACGCCTGGCAACGTTTCGGGTACTACGCAATCAGGGCGCAGCACGACGGAAAGTGGTTCATCCAGCCCGGCTTCCAGCCGCTCTGCACCTGCAGCGACTCAACGGCCAGATAATTCCGGATCGACAGGGAATACACCGTCAAATAACAGTTTTACGCCGGGCGTCACAAACGGTTCAGCTCCACCTGCGACCCGCAGCAACCCTGATCTGCGAGCAGTGATTCCACCCGTTCCCACAGCGCCGCCACGGGCTGAGGGCGTACCTCCACCATCGCGTTCCGACCAGGATATGTACAATGCGACGGATTCGGGCTCGGGCAATGGCGATATATCCGATAGTTTTCCGGCTCCCGTCTCTGATTTCCCTGCACCCGCCAACTCTGGTGACGCCAATACAGGTAATCAGAGCAGTTATCCGAACAGCAATCAGACCGAGCCATCTGGCGCCTTCCCCTCGCCTTCCAATCAGGGAGGCAACAGCGACGAGCAGCGAAGACTGGAAGAACTCAGGCGCCAGAAAGCGCAATTACAAAGGGATCTGGGATTCTAAGGCGGTACTATAACTAAGGCGGTACTAATATTCGCGGCCAGATTCATATCTGTTCGCACCATTCACGCAGATTGATTCGGACATTTATCGCGCGTCCAGACTAATTCACGTTCAGGCCGTTTTTAAGTGTAGCGAGCCGATTCATCATTTGCTCTGTCAAACAAAAAGCCCGGAAATTCCGGGCTTTTCGTCATTCAACATCAATCAGTGCTTGACTGATTTCGCACTATTGTCAGCTGCCGGTTTGGACGCTGCCAATGCCGCTTCTTCTGCGAGTTTGGCAATTTCCGCGTCAGACAGCGGCGTGAGCGGACTTTCCAGCGCAATTTCCAGCACGCGATCAATCCATTTCACTGGAATGATTTCCAGGTGATTTTTCACGTTATCCGGGATCTCAGTCAGATCCTTGACGTTTTCTTCAGGGATCAGCACTGTTTTGATACCACCACGATGCGCTGCGAGCAGTTTTTCCTTCAGACCGCCAATTGCCAGCACTTCACCACGCAGGGTAATTTCCCCTGTCATAGCTACGTCAGCCCTCACAGGAATTCCGGAAAGCGCAGAAACCAGCGCTGTCGTAATCGCAATACCGGCTGACGGACCATCTTTCGGTGTCGCACCTTCAGGAACGTGGATATGAATATCCTTTTTCTCGAAAATGCTGTCAGCAAAGCCCAGCTTGTGTGCACGTGAACGTACCACCGTGCGTGCCGCCTGCATGGACTCTTTCATGACATCACCCAAAAGACCGGTGTGCTGAATATTGCCCTTGCCGTTGACCACAGCGACCTCGATGGTCAGCAGATCACCGCCCACTTCAGTCCAGGCCAGACCAGTTACCTGACCAATCTGATTTTCCTTCTCGGCCATACCGAAGGAGTACTTACGCACGCCCAGATAATGGCTCAGATTGTCTGCTGTCACATGGACTGCTTCTGTGGCTGCCGCTTTGCCTTTACCTGCGGATTTGGCATTCGACACCGTATTGCTCAGCAGTTCCTTGATGACTTTGCGGCAAATCTTGCTGACTTCACGTTCAAGCGCACGAACCCCGGCCTCGCGGGTGTAGTAGCGAACAATATCCCGCAGGGCAGACTCTTCTACAACCAACTCACCTTCGCGCACACCATTATTTTTCATGAGCTTGGGCAGCAGATGATCCATCGCGATATGCACTTTCTCGTCTTCGGTATAGCCTGACAGACGAATCACTTCCATCCGGTCCAGCAAAGCTGGCGGAATATTCAGGGTGTTGCTGGTTGCCACGAACATGACGTCTGACAGATCGTAATCGACTTCAACGTAATGATCCTGGAAAGTATGGTTCTGTTCGGGGTCCAGCACCTCAAGCAAGGCGGAGGCCGGGTCACCACGAAAATCCATGCCCAGTTTATCAATCTCATCCAGCAGGAACAGCGGATTGCGCACGGCGACCCGGTTCATGTTCTGCAGAATTTTGCCGGGCAAGGCACCGATATAGGTACGACGGTGACCACGAATTTCTGCTTCGTCACGCACACCACCCAACGCCATCCGCGTGAATTTACGGTTGGTTGCTCGCGCAATGGACTGACCCAGCGAGGTTTTACCCACGCCTGGAGGGCCAACCAGACACAGTATAGGTGCCTTGACCTTATCAACGCGCTGTTGCACAGCAAGGTACTCAAGAATGCGTTCCTTGACTTTTTCCAGGCCGTAATGATCATCGTCCAGCACTTTCTGGGCGTTAACCAGCGAATTGTTGATACGGCTTTTTTTCTTCCAGGGCAGGCCGATCACGGTGTCAATATAATTGCGCACCACGGTGGCTTCCGCGGACATGGGTGACATCAGCTTGAGCTTTTTCAGCTCGCTGTCCACTTTCTTGCGCGCTTCCTTAGGCAGCTGGGCAGCATCGATTTTCTTCTCGAGCTCTTCGATATCAGCGCCCTCTTCACCTTCGCCGAGTTCTTTCTGGATGGCCTTGACCTGCTCATTCAGATAGTAATCGCGCTGGCTTTTTTCCATCTGCTTCTTGACGCGTCCGCGAATGCGCTTCTCGACCTGAAGAATGTCGATTTCGGATTCCAGTTGCGACAGCAGATTCTCGAGGCGTTCGGGCGTGCCGGTGACCTCGAGCATTTTCTGTTTCTGCTCGAGCTTCAGGGGCAGATGCGCCGAGATCGTATCGGCCAGGCGGCCGGCGTCGTCGATACCGCTAAGCGACGTAAGAATCTCTTGGGGAATTTTTTTGTTCAGCTTGACGTACTGCTCGAACTGGGCCACGACGGCGCGGCGCAAGGCTTCGGATTCGGCGCCGTGCGCCGTATCGGGCGCCACGGGCAGGACGTTGGCGGTGAAATGCGTGTCGGCATCGGCCACGCTATTGACGCGGGCGCGCTGCAAACCCTCGACCAGCACTTTAACGGTGCCGTCGGGCAGTTTAAGCATTTGCAAAATGCTGGCCGCACAACCAATGTCGTACAGGTCTTCAGGTGTGGGGTCGTCTTTGCCGGCGGACTTCTGCGCGACAAGCATAATGTTATTGCCCGCCTCCATGGCCATTTCCAGCGCCTTGATAGAACGAGGCCGGCCGACGAACAAAGGAATCACCATGTGCGGAAATACCACCACGTCACGCAAAGGCAAGAGGGGCAAGTCCATGGGTTCTGAAGAAAGAATCGGGCTCGCAGACATAGTAATTT
>JBEBTQ010000359.1:0-3955 GCA_040393685.1 Advenella kashmirensis
TGATCAGTTCGGCGATGGCGAGGTGACGTTGCTGGATGACCTGGCACTGATGGAAGCGCTCGAAACAAAAGCATTCTATGTGGGCGCCATTGGCTCGCGCCGCAACAACCAGGCACGCCGGCAGAGGCTGATGGAGCATTTTGGCCTCACACCCGAACAGCTTGCTCGCCTGCGCGGCCCGATTGGGGTTTATATCGGCAGCAAAACCCCGGCAGAGATTGCAATCAGCGTCATGGCCGAAGTGATTGCCGGCAAAAACGGCGTCGCCTTGCCCGCCAGCGTGAATGTCGCTTACGCCAAGGAGCAGACGGCAAAACAGGTGGCCTGATGAAGGTATGAAAAGGGATGTTCCCGGCAACAGACCGGGAGTCGTTCGCGTTCAAATAGCTACGGCAGCCCGCGAGCCTTCCAGGGCTGCTGGAACATCCTGCTCCCTACTCCCCAATTCTCGCAGTGGCCCCACGCACCCCGGCTCGTTTGATGATATTGGCTATGCTGCCATCTTTATCCGCTGAGATAATAAAGTTTTTTAGCGTGGGCAATCCGGCATCCCGGCCCTTTGGTATGCCAGCAGCGAAATATTCCATATCCCAATGCCCTGGCAGCACTTTGGATCCCGCTATCGCATCAGACATTTGAAAAAGAATGGCGTTGTTGGTCGCAAAGGCGTCTATTTCCTTTTGCTTTAACAGATCAATTGCATGTTCAAGCGTGTCAATTTCACGCATCTGCAACTTGGGGAAAAGCCCGGATAAGGTTTTTGAGGTGCTGCTGCCTTTACTAACACCCACGACGGCATTTGAATTGGTCAGATCATCGAAAGATGAAAACTTTGAATCCCCTGGCACAAGAAAACTTTTTTCCACCTGCATGAACGTCGGAGAAAAATCCATTATCTTTTTGCGCGATGCAGTGGCATTGCTCACACTTAGATCTACTTCGCCATTTTTAAATGCAGCAAGCAGCAATGCATTACTCGGAAAGATCACGGCCTTGAATGGAACACCCAACTGGCCTGCAAACAGTTTGCCCATATCGTAGCCAACACCTTTGTTGTCTTCAGATGTTGCTCCTTCAATAATAGATGTGGGGCTGCCTTTATACACGCCAACCAGCAGTGTTCCGGAAGGCGCCAGAATTTTTGTTGCGGCAGCATTATTCGCGTCCGCATAAACTAAGGTGGAAGTCGCTAATAACGGAATGCTCAACAAGCAAATAGCGGCTTTTTTAAACGTCTTAAACATATATTTCCTCTTTCACCAAAAAGTGTTCTCTCAGCGTCAGGATCCCAATCGCGAATAGTGCATGGCTGAACCGCAAACCTTCCATACGCGACTGTTCTTACGCCCCTCGGAAAATGGCTGAAACGTTCACGAACGTTACTTCTTATTTCATTGCAAATGAAATGCCTCGGTTCCCGTTTCGGGATTGTTATGCCTTGTCTCCGTCTTTTTTCTACAGCGCACTACTTATTTTTTTACTCGTTAGCACAATGAATTGTGTATCGCTATTTTCGGGTAATGCACTTATAGGGTCTAATACTATTTAAATCTCATATTTATATTATTTTCGAATAACAGTGAACACAGCCTGCAGCGCATCGGTCTGGGGCCGGCGCGTACCGATGTCGCCTTTATTCTCAGGTGCCTCTTTTTCAGGCTCCCGTCAGCCCTATTCCCTATCCTATATGAGATAAATCTATAAAACCCATGCCCAACTTCTACCCGGCATGCCGTTTTACCAATAAAGGAGACTTCCATGAAAATATCATTCAAGGCCGCACTGGCGTTAACACTGTCCAGCGTGGCCTTCTGTGCTCACGCCGCAGATTGGCCGAATCATCCGATTATCTTCGTGGCCCCGTTTACGGCCGGTGGCGCCAATGACCTGGTGGCCCGCCTTATTGCCAAGGCGGTGGGCAACGAGCTGAAGCAAAGCGTGATCGTAGAGAATCGTGCCGGTGCGGGTGGCGTGATTGGCTCAGCCCATGTCGCGCACTCACCCGCTGACGGCTACACCTATCTGGTAGGAAGCAACGGCACCGTCACCAACAGCCTGATTCGCTCTGACCAGCCGTATAAAGATGAAGAACTTACCCCGGTAGCGCTGCTGTCAGTTACCCCATCCGTTATCGTCACCAGCCCGTATAATCCGGCCAAAGATTTGAAGGAATTTGTCGAAAACGCCCGTGCCAAAAAGGTTGACCGCATCACATTTTCGACCGCTGGCAACGGTAGCACCCCGCACTTCGTTGCCATCATGATGAAGGAAGCCACCGGACTGCCGATTGAACCCATTGCCTACAAGAGCGGCTCTGAAGGTGTGACGGCGGTGGTCGGAAAACAGGTTGACGCGACCTCGGAAGCCAGCATCGTCACGCTGCCGCTGGTAAAAGCGGGCAAACTCAAAGCGCTGGCAACCACACTTGAAAAGCGCATGGCCAGCGCGCCGGACATTCCAACCACCAAGGAAGCCGGTTTCCCGGGCATTCGGATTGGTCACTGGGCGGGCCTGTACGCGCCAACCGGAACACCAACAGACGTGCTGGATAAAATGAATGCCGCGGTTAACAAGGCTTTGAAAACCCAGGAAGTGCTTGATGCCCTTGGAAAAAGCAGCATTGAACCCGGTGGTGGCAGCCGTGCCGAGTTCACCAGCTTCGCGACCAGCGAGCGCCAGCGCTTAGGTGAGGTCGTCAATCAGGGACATATGCGGGCTGATTAGCCGAGCCAATTGTTCACATCCAGCACCGCCGCTGCAAACGCCTCAGGCGCTTCCTGCGGCAGATTGTGGCCGACATTGGGTATGATCCGGTTTTCATGCCGCCCGGAAAAACGGGATGGATCGGCAGGTTTTCCTGACACGGGCGTCACGCCATCTGCATCGCCCTCCAGAGTAATCGTGGGCACGGTAATCGGCGGTGTGCCGGCCAGGCGCCTTTCCATTTCGTCGAACAGTGGATCACCATCGACCAGCGCGTAACGGTGTCGATAGGAGTGAATCACAACCTCGACGAAATCGGGATTTTCAAATGCTATTGCAGAGCGAGCATAGGTTTCCTCGTCAAAGCGCCAGGTTGGCGACCATAGTGTCCACAAGAGCCTGCAAAATGCGTAGCGGTGTTCAGTCAGCCCGGCCTGGCCGCGTTCACCATGAAAATAATATTGATACCAGAGGCGGTATTCTTTCTCCGGGCTGGCCGGCTGCATGGCTGCAGCGATGTCCTGTATGTTGTAGCCGTTCACGGAAACCAGGCCACGCACTCTGGAGGGATATAACGCAGCCACAATGCAGGCGGCCCGGCCACCCCAGTCATAGCCACCCAGTACCGCTTGCTCAATCTGCAATGCATCCAGCAAGGCCAGCAAATCTGCCCCCAATGCGGCCTGTTGTCCCGAGCGCGGTATGGTCGCATCAACAAAACGGGTCGGCCCGTAGCCCCGAAGAAACGGGGTGATAACGCGTGCGCCACGCGATACCAGTCGCGGTGTGACCTCGTCATAGGCATGGATATCATAAGGGAAACCGTGTAGCAGAACGACCGGCCATCCATCGGCGTTACCGTGCTCTACGTAGGCGATTTCCAACTGCGGGGTCGTAATGGTCTTAAGCATCTCGTCATCCTTTTGTCGTCAAAGTCCCAGGAAAACCGTACCGCCTGCGACGGTCACGCAGGCGAGCCAGCATTTAGCACTCACCGTTTCCCGCAAGAACAGCCGCCCGATAAGCACAGCGAACACTACGCTGGTTTCGCGCAATGCCGACACTGCACCGATAGCACCCAACTGCAGGGCCCAGATCACGATGCCATATGCCGTGAGCGATACCAGACCACCGATCATCGATATGCCAGTTGTCATGGGTGCCGTGCGCACTGGTGTCAGCAGCGCAGCGAGCCCTCGCCTGGCAACAAATACAACCGGCATAAACCAATAGAAGAGGAACATCCATGCCG